>JBKKAU010000900.1:0-16252 GCA_046714475.1 Thermoanaerobaculia bacterium | reverse complement strand
CCCGAGGGCCGGCCCTGATTCCGGGCTCCCCCAGGCGCGCCGCCTCGACCGCCTGGGCCTCCTCGGCCGCTCTGCCCGCCGTGGCCGTACCGCGGGCCTCGTCCCCGTTCCGGGGGCCGACCCGGCTCCGGGCGCTGGCCGCGTTCGGGGCCGCGCCCGAAAGGCCGCCGGGGCTGCTCGTCCTTGGGGCTCTCCGGGGTGTCCTCCGGGCCGTCTCCGTCATTTCTCATACGACCTCCCCTTCAACCAGCACGTGCACGCATGGGGCCAACCCGGGCAGGAGCTGGTCAACCTCGGCGCGCAGATCCAGGACCTTGTAGCGGCGCGACAGGTGGTGGAGCACCAGGGCCTGGTTGCGGAGCTCGCCCGCCCGCCGCGCGATGTCGTTCAGGTTCATGTGTTTGTAGAGGGCTCCCTTGTCGATCTTTTCCTCGCCGAGGAATGTGCATTCGAGCATCAGCACCCGGCTGTCGAAGAGGCGCGGCTCCATGTCGAAGACCGCCGGGCCGGTGTCGCCGCAGTAGGAGAGCCAGACCTCTTCGATCGTCTCCGAGGTCTCCTCCCCCCGCTGGCGCAGCTCGGCGATCTCCGGCCCGGAGAGCCCGGCGAAGCGTGCCGCGAGCCGCCGTTTCGACCGCAGCAGGTGAAACCCCAGGCTCGGGACCACATGGTCCGTGGCGAAAGCCTCGATCGCCAGGTCGCGTCCCACCTCCACCCGGTCGCCGGGCCGGAGCGGCACGAGGTCGTACCGGTAGGCGGCGTTTTCCAGACGCTCCGCCGCCGCGATCAACTCCGCGAGCGGTTCGACGATCTCGGACGGGCAGAATACCCGGGTATGGGCCGAATGGTGGAGCGACCGCTGCGACAGGACGTAGGGCAGGCCGAGCGCGTGGTCGAGATGACCGTGCGAGAGGAAGACGTCGGCCGCGCCGGCGAGTTGAAGGGCGCCGCGCCCGACGTCGAAAGCGAGCCCGGGCGGATGCACCCGGAACCAGGTCGCGTCACCGGCGCGCGACCAGCCCTCGATGCGCAGGTCTCCAAGGCGAAGCTCGACGGGTCTCATAAATAAAAAGCAAACGCCGCCCCCGGGGGGCCGGGAGGCGGCCGGGGAAATCAGATCTCCCGGTAGAGCCAGCGGCGCAACGGCGCCAGGCGGTTCTGCACGCTCTCCCAGTCGGGCTCGATCAGCCAGAGCGTGGCGGCCACGGTGGAGAGCAGCGAGTTGCCGTCCTGCGGCGTGAAGCAGAAGCCGTAGACCTCGCGCTTGCGGCGCACCGCCACCGTCGGCAGCACCACCACGGTCTGCGACAGGATGCGGCCGTAGTAGCCGTGGTCGCGGCCGAAGCTGAAGATCAGGTTGGCGAACCGCTTGTCGGTCACCGCGACGCGCGGGTTGTCCCGCAGGCGCTGCCTGACCTCCTCGACCGTGATGTCGCGGTTCAGGTCGAGGTTGAACCAGATCGAGTGCATCAGCTGGGTATTGAGCTTGACCGCGCTCGAGAAGAGGTTCAGGTCCAGGTCGAGCGTCTCGAACAGGTGGTGGGCGTCGCGCGCATGGTGGGTGCCGAAGTCCGGGTCGTCGTGCTTGCCGACGTTGGGGGCCGGCACGAAGCTGGCGGTCTGCGAGATGTCGTTCGCCCGCCGCATGCAGACGAAGGTGCCCTTGTTGAGGCTGTACTTGCCGTCGCCGTCGTCGGAGACCGTCTTGATCAGCGTCGTGATGTTGTGGGTGTTGCAGGAGACGATCTGGATGTAGCGGTCCTCGCCGGGCACGAGCACCTCGTCGTTGACGCCGCGGGCGTAGGGCTTGCCGAAGCCGAACTCGCTCCCCTGGGCGAGGAACCCCTTGGGGCCGGACAGGCTCTCGTAGTGCTTCTCCTTGTTCTCGTTGCCCGCCGGAGTGCAGTCGACGATCACGGTGGCCCGCTCCAGCGCCTCGCGCGACTCCAGGCTCACCTCGTGCCCGAGCTTCTCGAACTCGGGGCGCACGTCCTCGTCGACCGCCAGCCTGGCGCCGCGGGCGATCAGGTGGTTCAGCTTGGCGCGGTCCGACGCCAGAGGGGTCCGCTTGTGGAACGTGACCTCGTCGATCCCCATCTTGTCCTTGAAGTCGGCGAAAAGGCCCAGGACGGGCTCACCAATCGTGCCCGTGCCCACGACGTGGACGATCTTCTTCATGGTCCCTCGCTAAAGAAAAGGTTGACGGTCCCGCGCTGCGCGCGCCGCGGCGCGCGCTGTGGAGCGCGCTATGGAATAACGGACGGCGCCGGCAGCCAGCCAAGCCTGCGGGAGACAAGCACACGGCATGCCGGCGAGGCATACGGCTTGCTTCAGTGCCCTGATGGGAGGGATGCCGAACGGTCTCGACCCCGATCCCCATCCTCTGGGCATCCGGTCACTCGGTCGGGCCGCCGCTTCCCACTTCGCCATGTTTGCCGCCCCCTCGCCACTCGGGGTCGCGGCGTGCGAAAGCGTCCAGGTCCCGCGGCACCTCGACCAGGGTCCGCGTCACCGCCGGGTCGCAGAGGTCATTTTCGCACTCGTAGGTGTAGACGTTCCAATCGCCCTGGCGGGTAAAGCTGGCCAGGGTCTGGTAGGTGTTGCAGTTGCCACACTTGATCGAGATATTACGGATGTTGATCGCGTCGCTCATCGAAAGCCTCCTCACACGGCGCCGGGGCCGTCCTGCTCCCTCCATGATCCTACGCATGGCCCATGGTTTGCACATAGAATTCCGGCTATGACTTTGAATTTCCGCCGGTTTCTCGTCCTCTCCTTGTCCGCCGCCCTTTGGGGGCTCGGGCCGGTCGAGGGGGTGGGGCAGGGGCCGCAGGAGCCGCCGCCGGCTGAGTTCGAAGACCAGGTGTCGGTGGGCTACGTGCTGGTGCCGGTCGTGGTCCGCTCCGGGGCGGGCTATGCGCGCAACCTGGAGCAGGAGGACTTCCGGCTGCTGGTCGACGGCCGGCCGGTCGGGATCGAGAGCTTCGAGCGCCGGGCGGAGGCGCCGGCCAGCCTGGTCTTCCTGCAGGACCTTTCAGGGAGCATGGAGAACGCCGGCAAGATCCAGGTCAGCCGCGAGGTGGTGCGGTTCTTCCTGACCACCTCGCTGCCCGGCGACGAGTTCGCGATCGCGACCTTCGCGAGCGGCGAGAGGCAGGTCGACGTCCCCTTCACCGCCGACAAGGGCGCGCTCCAGGAGGCGGCCGACGCCTGGAAGCCTTACGGCACGACGGCGCTCCACGACGCGGTCGCCTGGCTGCCGGAGATCTCGCTCGCCGGGCGCAACCCCAAGCGGTTCGCGATCCTGATCACCGACGGCGTCGACAACGCCAGCCGGATCACGCCCGAGCAGGCGCGGGAGATCCTGCGCGCGGCGCAGCTGCCGGTCTACGTATTGGGTCTGAGCGGCGGCGACCCTAAGGAGCTGACGGCGACAGGGGAGAAGCTCTACCGCTACGCCGACGTGCTCAACCTGCTGGCGCACAGCACGGGCGGCCGCTACTACTCGATCGACAGCGCCAGCGAGCTTCAGGAAGCCCTGACCGCCATCGCCCACGACCTGCGGCACCAGTACGTGCTGGGGTTCGCGACGGGCGAGGGCAGGTCGACCTACAGAACCCTCCGCGTCGAGGTGGAGAAGGGGCGGTATCGCCCTGTTCTCTTCCGGCGCGGCTACAAAGGACCGCCGCCCAGCAGTTCCCAGGGCGGCTGACCATGAAGGCGCCGTCGCGTCTGAGACGGTGCCCTAGCGACAGGAGGACCACCATGCAGAGAAAGCTGTGGACCGTAACGTTTGTGCTGATCGCGGCGCTTGCCGCCTCCGGTTGTGCGACCAAGAAGTACGTCCGACAGGAGACCGGGGTTGTAGGGGCTCGCGTGGACGAGGTGGAGGGTCAGGTCGAAGAGGCGCAGACCCGGCTCAACCAGCACGACCAGCAGATCGGCGAGGCGTCCCGGACCGCCCGGGAAGCTTTGCAGCGCGCCCAGGAGGCGGGCAAGCTCGCCCAGGGCAAGCTGCTCTACGAGACCGTGCTGACCGACGAGAAGGTGAAGTTCGGGATCGACACCGCCGAGCTTTCCGACGAGGCCCGGGCGGCCCTCGACGATTTCGCCAGCCAGCTCAAGGATGAAAACAAGGGGGTCTACGTCGAGATCCAGGGCCACACCGACAGTACGGGCTCGGACAAGTACAACGAGGAGCTGGGCCTGCTGCGGGCCGAGTCGGTGCGCCGTTACCTCAACCAGGAGCACCAGTTCCCGCTGCACCGCATCAACGTCATCTCCTACGGCGAGAGCGCGCCGGTGGCGGACAACAACAACCGTCAGGGCCGCTCGCAGAACCGCCGCGTGGCGCTGGTGGTGCTGACCTGAGAAGAGAGGAAGGCCGGGGAGCTACGCCCCGGCCTGCTTCAACGCCCGCCGCAGCGTCGCTTCGTCGGCGAGGCCCTGCTGGAAGAAGGCGACCTTCCCCTTCTTGTCGATGACGATCACCGCGGGCAGAGCCAGGACGCCGAGGCCGGCGGAGACATCGCCCGGGTCCATCAAGACCGGGTAAGGCAACGGCTTCTTCTGGAGGAACTTGCGCACGGCCGCCTCCTCCTCGCCGACGTTGGCGGCCAGGAACTGGACTCCGCGCGTCTTGTATTCCTTGTGGAGGGGTTCCAGGATCCGGGTCTGGACATGACAGGGAGCGCACCAGGTGGCCCAGAAGTCGATCACCACCACCTTGCCGGCGAAGCTCTGGGGGCCGAGCTTGCGGCCGTCGAGCGACTTGAGCTGGAAGGCGGACACCTTGGTCCCCTGTTTCGCCTCGGTGACCGCCGTCGCTCCCTCGCCGCAGGCGAGGAGCAGCAGCGCGGAGACCAGCGCGAGAGTCAGGGATGAGCGTCGGGGCCGGCGGAAAAAGCTCGTCGTCTTCATAGTATTCTCAGAATAACAGGGATCGGTCCGCCCCCGAGAACACGGGGCAGGGCGCGTGGCATTCCAGCGCCTCAAAGAGGGAGCCAGAGAATTCGGTTCGTCCACTCCGGCGCTTCCGTAGCCGACCAGAGCAGGATCAACTCCTCTGCCGCCGCGGATACGGGGAGATGCTGTGGGATCAGGATGACGCCTGGGCTCAAGGTCTGGACGATGAAGTCCGCGAAGTGCCGGGGCATCGTCCTCGTGTCATGGGTGACGAGGATTCGACCCGCCGCTGCGGCCAGCCTCAGGACCTCCCGGTCAGGAAGGCTCCGGAGACCGGCCTCGACGGCGGTCTGGAAATCGATGGCGGGCTCTTGACGAATCGCGGCCAGAACGATCGTCTGGTTCAAGTCCGCGTCGGCTTGAAATCGGACCTTCACGTCTGGTGTTGACGCGCGTCCGCAAGCTTCTGGTAGAACATCGGGTCCTGACCTCTCGCCTTCTCGCGTTGGGTTTCGTACTCGGCGCGAGCTTTCGCCAGGTAGGCGTCAATCTCGGAGCGGTGGGCCAGGTAGAAGGTGATGGCCCCGTACACCTGCTCCAGGCGCAGAGCGGGAAACGACTGCGCGATGCTCTCGGCTGTCTGGCCGTTCAGGAAGGCGTAGACGATCGAGTCGAGAGACACCCGGGTTCCGGATACCCAATACCCGCCGTCCCGCCGCTCGACGTAGTCGCTGTTCATGTCTTCCCCCCAGCTTACTGGCCCCGCAGCTTCTCCACCTTGCGGTCCCGGTCGTCCTCAATGCGGCGGCGCTCGCGGAGGTAGTCGTCCTCGTCCTCCTGGCGCTTGGCCGGATCGGCCGTCTTCAGGCGGTCCTTGTGGAGGATCTCGAGCTCGGCGAGCTTGGCCTCCGCCTGCCGGCGGACCTCGGCGATCTGGTTGCGCTTCTCGTCGGAAAAGCTCTCCTCGCGCGGCCGCTCGATCCCCTGCCGCTCCAGGCGCTCCAGCGCCAGCTCGTATGCGGACTTCATACCGGCTGCCTTGTCCTTGTCTGCCATACCGGGAGGATATCATCGGCCTCTCACGCCAGGAGGTGCCAGATTGGCGCGGCGCGGTTCCGGCGGACGCCCGGCGCGCAACCGCAAGTCGTTGTGAAAGAATCACCTACCGCCCACTTCCCACCAGGGCATCCGTTTTGCTAAAACCCGACCCCCGGAGGAGAGAGGCATGATCGAAGCGCAGAACCTGGTCCGCCGCTACGGCGACTTCACTGCCGTGGACGGCGTCTCGCTCGCGGTGAACGAAGGGGAGATCCTGGGCATGCTCGGCCCCAACGGCGCCGGCAAGACCACCACGATCCGCATGATCACCGGATTCCTCCCGCCCACCAGCGGCCGGGTCACCGTCGCCGGCAAGGACCTGTTCGAGTCCCCCCGCGAGGCCCGCCGCGATGTCGGGTACCTGCCCGAGAACGTCGCGCTCTACACCGAGATGAGGGTCCGCGAATACCTGGCCTACCGCGCCCGCCTGGAAGGGCTGTCGCGTGCCGAGGTCCCGCAGGCGATCGGCGCCGCGCTGGAGCGCTGCCTGCTCGAGGAGGTCCGCGACCAGATCATCGGCACGCTCTCCAAGGGCTACCGGCAGCGCGTCGGGCTCGCCACCGCGATCCTCCACCGGCCGCGCGTGCTGGTCCTCGACGAGCCGACCGTCGGCCTCGACCCCAAGCAGATCATCGCCATCCGCGAGTTGATCCGCGAGCTCGGCCGCGAGCGGACCCTGCTGCTGTCGACCCACATCCTCCCCGAGGTCGAGCTGCTCTGCGACCGCGTCGTGATCATCGACCGCGGCCGGATCGTCGCCGAAGGGACCCCCGAGAGCCTGCGCCAGAGCTGGGTGGGCAACCCCGCTCTGCGGATCACCCTGAAGGACGACCCCGCCGAAGCGGCCGATGTCCTCGCCCAGGTCTCCGGGGTGGTGAGCGTCCGGCCTGGCGCCGGCGGCCCGGGGAGCTGGGTGCTCGAATGTAGCTCGGCGGCTGACCCGCGCGAGGAGGTCTTCCGCGCCGCCGTCGACCGCGGCTGGGTGCTGCTGGAGCTGGCCCGCGAGCTCACCACGCTGGAGGACATCTTCGTTCGCCTCACCACGCACGACCAGAGTACCGGCGGGTTGCCCGATGACGAGTCCGCGGCCGAGCCCCGCGAGGAGGTGGTCTCATGAAGGCGGTCTGGGCGACTTTCAACCGCGAGCTGCGCGCCTACTTCTTCTCGCCGCTCGCCTACGTGGTGCTGTTCTTCTTCCTGGTGATCAACGGCTTCGTCTTCGCCATGATCGTCTCGTTCCTGAACGATCCGCGCGCGCCCGCAGGCCGGCCGCTTGACCTGTTCTTCGGCGGCACGCTCTTCTTCTGGATCCTGCTGCTCTTCATCGCGCCGGTGCTGACCATGCGCCTGCTCTCCGAGGAGCTGCGGAGCGGCTCGATCGAGGTGCTGATGACCGCGCCGGTGACCGAGGGCCAGGTGGTGGCGGGCAAGTACCTCGCCGCCCTCGCCTTCTACCTCTTCCTCTGGCTGCCGACGCTGGCCTACGCCGGGGTCATCGCCCATTACAGCGAGGTCGACTGGGGACCGATCCTGGGCGGCTACCTCGGCATCCTGGGGATCGGCGCGCTGTTCCTGTCGGTCGGGCTGTTCGCCTCGGCGATGACGCGCAGCCAGCTGCTGGCGGCCATCGTCACCTTCGCGCTGCTGATCTTCCTGTTCAGCTTCGGGCTGCTCGAAAACCTCGTCAACAACGAGCCCGTCCGGGAGGCCTTCGGCTATCTGAACCTCTGGAGCCACATGGACGAATTCGCCAAGGGGATCGTCGACACCCGGCGCCTCGTCTACTATCTCTCCGGCACCCTGTTCTTCCTCTTCCTGACCAGCCGGGCGCTCGAAGACCGGAAGTGGAGGTGACGCCATGGCCCCGATGAAAGGGATGAACCGCCGCCAGCTCGTCCGCACCGGCACGCTCTCGGCCGCCGTCCTGTTGACGGCCGCCCTGCTGCTGATCGCCAACTACTTCGGCTGGAAGTACCACAAGCGTTTCGACTGGACCGGCAGCCAGCTCTACAGCCTGTCCGAGAAGACCCGCAACGTCCTCTCCGAGCTCGACCGGGACGTGCGTTTCGTCGTCTTCCTCTCGCCTCAGCAGCAGGACCTCTACGAGCCGGTGCGCGAGCTCCTCGCCCGCTACGAGGCCGCCTCGCGGCGGATCGACGTCGAGATGTTCGACCCCGAGAAGAACCCGATCAAGGCGCAGCAGCTCACCCAGCGCTACGGGGTGACGAGCGCCGGCGTCGTGGTCGAGAGCGGCGAGGACCGCCGCGTCATCGACAGCGCCGACCTGGCCGAGCTCGACTTCTCGGGCGTCCAGATGGGACAGGGGCCGGAGATGAGCGCCTTCAAGGGGGAGCAGCTCTTCACCGGCGCGATCCTCCAGCTCGCCGAGGGTCGCAAGCCCAAGATCCTGTTCACCACCGGCCATGGCGAGCGCTCGCTCGACGACCGCTCGCCGCGCGGCCTCGCCGGTGCCCAGGAGATCCTCGGCGGCGATAACTTCGACATTGAGGAGTGGGCGTCGCTCGGCAAACCGGCCGTGCCCGACGGTACCGACCTGCTGGTGATCGCTGGTCCGAGCGGCAGCTTCGTCCAGCCCGAGCTCGATACCCTGTCCACCTATTTGAACCGGGGCGGACGCATGCTCGTCCTGCTCGACCCGACCCTCGGCCAGGCGGCCGGCTCGGGGCTGGTCCAGACCGGCCTCGATAGATGGCTCGCCGGCCGCGGCGTACAGGTGGGGCAGAACATCGTGGTCGATCCGTCGAACCCGCTGCCGTTCTTCGGCCCCGAGACGATCTTCGTCAAGGATTACGCCGACCATCCCATCACCAGGCCGCTCCGCGAAGGCGACCTGCCGGTGCTGATGAGCGTCGTCCGCTCGGTCTCCCAGGCACAGGGGACGGCCGGCCAGACGGAGCTGCTGCGCACTACCGGCGAAGGCTGGGGGGAGAGCAACCTCGCCAACCTCGAGCAGGTGCAGCGCGACGGCAACGACGTCGCCGGCCCGGTGCCGCTCGCCGTGGTGATCGGCGGCGGCGAAACGGCGGAGACCCCGGCGGGCCAGGCGGCGCCGGCGGCGAGCACCCCGCGCCCGGGCCGCCTCATCGTCTTCGGCGACGCCGACTTCGCCAGCAACCAGCTCATCGAGGCCAACGCCGGCAACGCCATCCTGCTGTCGAACACCCTCAACTGGCTGGTCGAGCGCGAGGCGCTGCTGGGTATCCCGCCGAAGAAGACCGAGCAGGTCAAGCTCGCCCTGACCGAAGGCGAGCTGTGGCGGATCTACGCCCTGACGCTGCTCCTGCTGCCCGGCCTCGTCGTCGTGCTGGGCGCCATGGTCCACTTCCGCCGGAGGAGGTGAGCGGTGAAGCCGCGTACGCTGCTGGTCCTGTTGATCCTGGTCCTGGGGCTCGGCGCCTTCATCTGGTTCTACGAGCGCGACCTGCCGTCGAGCGAGGAGCGCGTCGAGCAGGCCAAAAGGGTCCTCGCGGTTGAGAAGGACGAGGTCACCGCGGTGAGGATCGAGTCCGATGCCGGCCTTGTCCGGTTCGAGCGTGTGGATCCGCCCAAGCCCCCCGCAGCGAAGGAAGAAGCGAAGGAAGAGAAAAAGGCTGACGAGGCGGAGGAGGGCGAGACGCCGGAAGCCGGGGATCTGGCGCCGGACGCCGAGTGGCGGATCACCCAGCCGTTCGCCGCCCGCGCCGACTACGCGGTGGTCGACGGCCTGCTGTCGGCGCTCACCACCCTGGAGAGGAGCCGCACCCTGGAAGACGCCGTCCCGGCCGACGTAGGGCTCGACAAGCCGCGGGCGACCGTGCGCCTGGCGACCGCCGCAGGGGAGAAGGTGCTGAAGGTCGGCGCGGCGGTCCCGACCGGCGGCGCGGTCATTGTGGGAATCGAAGGTGATGACAGGGCCTATGTGGTCCCCGACTCCATCCTGGCGGAGATCCAAAAGGCGCCGGGCGACTGGCGCGACCGGCGGATGTTCCATGCCCGGCGCGGCGAGATCGAGGGGATCCGGCTGAGCGGACCGGCCGGCCAGGTGGTCCTCACGCAGCAGGGCGAGCGCTTCCGGATCGACAGCCCCCTCCGCGACCGCGCCGACCGCGAAAAGGCCGACAACCTCTACGCCGACCTGAGCGGCCTGACCGCCGAGCGCTTCGTGGACCAGCCGGAACGGCCGCTCGCCGAGCTTGGTCTCGAGCCGCCGCGCGCCGTCGTCGAGGTGGCGGTCCGCGGCAAGGGACCGGTACGGGTCGAGCTGGGCGCGCCGGTCGACCCGGCGGTGCCGGAGTCTCCGGAAACCGGCGACCAGCTCCTCCATGCCCGCATCGGCCGGCAGGTCTTCGAGACCCGTACACGGCTCGCCGAGGCGGCCGCCCGGCCCGCCGCCGAGTGGCGCTCGTTGTCGCTGACCTCGTTCGACATCTACGAGGTCGACGCGGCGACGGTCCAGGACGGCCAGGGGTCCCTCTCGCTCCAGCGCTCCGGCACCGACTGGAAACGGGGCGAGGAGACGATTTCCTACGTCGCCCTCAGCGACCTCCTGTTCGCCGTCACCGGCGCGCGCGCTGACCGGCTGGTCCCTGGGCCTCCTCCTGGCAAGCCGCTCCTCACCATGACCTTGAAGCCGAGCCAGGGCGCCGCCGAGACGCTGAGCTTCTTCAAGCCGTACGCCGGCGGCGCTCCCGTCCGCGCGAGCGGCCGCGACACGGTCCTGCTGATCCCCGCGACCAAGCTGCAGGAGATCCAGAAGGCCCTCGCCGAGGTGCGCAAGGCGAAGCCGCTCTCCGAGGAAGAAAAGAAGAAAGAGGAGTAGACGGAAGAGGGGGCCGGACGGCCCCCTCTTTGAGCGTTCTACCGCTTCGGACCGGGTCCGGAGGGCGGCGGGGGCTCGTCATCCGGAGGCCGGGTGACGGCGTGGTGCGGGAGGGTGCCGGCCGGAGAGACGCCGTGCCGGGCGATCTCGCTGCTGAGCGCGTGAGCCGCTCCGTCTTTCATGACGCTGTGGTGCCGGCCATAGCCGAAGTAGATCAGGAAGCCGATCCCCAGCCAGACCGCGAGCCGCCACCAGTTGTCGGCGGGCAGCGAGAACATGAGCATCAGGCAGCACAGGATGCCGAGGACCGGGATCACGGGGACTCCGGGGCAGCGGAACGGGCGCTCGGCGTTCGGGTACTTCTTGCGCATGATGAGCACGGCGGCGCAGACGATGACGAAGGCGAGCAGGGTGCCGATGTTCGTGAGGTGGAGCAGCGCGTCGATCGGCAGGAAGCCGGCGAGGCAGATCACGAACAGGCCGATCAGGAGCGTCGACTTCCAGGGTGTCCGGAACTTGGGGTGGACGTCGCCGAAGAAGCCGCGGGGCACCAGGCCGTCGCGGGCCATGGCGAGGAAGACGCGCGGGCCGGAGAGCATCATGACCAGCAGCACCGAGGTGATGCCGGCCACGCCGGCCAGGGCGATGATCCCTTCCGCCCAGCCGAGCCCCTTTTGCGCGAAGGCCTGGCTGACGGGGGCGTTCACGTCGAGCTCGTTGTAGCGGACCATGCCGGTGAGGACGGCCACCACCAGGATGTAGAGGATGGTGCAGATGACCAGCGACGCCACGATGCCGATCGGCACGTCCCGCTGCGGGTTCTTGGCCTCCTCGGTGTGGGTGGACACCGAGTCGAAGCCGATGTAGGCGAAGAAGATGATGGCCGCGCCGGCGAGCATCCCCAGGGGCGCGCCTCCGGCGTCGGTCTGGCCCGCGATGGGTTGGCCGAAGAACGAGAGGCCGCTCCAGCCGTAGGGCGCGAACGGCCGCCAGTTGTCGGGGTCGATGAAGAAGACGCCGAAGCCGATCACGAAGAGCACGGCGGCGACCTTGACGATGACCATGCCGGCGTTGAAGCTGGCGCTCTCCTGGATGCCTTTGACCAGGACGAGGGTGACGATCGCCACGATGATGATGGCGGGGAGGTTGATGAAGGAGCCGGTCGAGACGAACCCGCCCGCCTCCACGTCATAGCGCCAGGGGCTCTCCCGCAGGAGCGGCGGCAACTCGATCCCCAGCTTCGCGAGCACGTTCTGGAAGTAGCCGGACCATCCTGTCGCCACGGTGGCGCTGCCGACGGCGTACTCCAGGACGAGGTCCCAGCCGATGATCCAGGCGAACATCTCGCCCAGGGTGGCGTAGGCGTAGGTGTAGGCCGAGCCGGCGACGGGGACCATGGCGGCGAACTCGGCGTAGCAGAGCGCCGCGAAGATACAGGTGATACCGGCCACGACGTAGGACATCATCAGCGCCGGGCCGGCGACGTTGTGCGCCGCCGCGCCGGTCGCGACGAAGATGCCCGCGCCGATGATCGCGCCGACGCCGAGGCTGGTGAGCTGGACGGGACCGAGGACGCGGCGCAGCCGGTTCTCCCCCCTCATCTCTTCCAGCAGCAGCTCCAGCGGCTTTCTGGCAAAAAGGCGGTTAGCCATGCAAAACCTCCATGAGTCGGTGAAAAAGCGGGACGGACTTCAAGAGGAGAGCTCCCCCTGCGGCTGGGCCGACCGGCGCCAGAACAGATAGACGGGAATGCCGGTCAGCACGATCAGCAGGCCGGGCCAGGTCGTCGAGGTCTTGTACAGGAGCAGAACGACCGAGATGGTCGTCGCCGCCAGGATGTAGAGCGCCGGCACCACCGGGTAGCCCACGGCGCGGTACGGCCGCTCGGCGTCCGGCCGCTTGCGGCGCAGCACGAACAGCCCGGCGATGGTCAGCACGTAGAAGATCAGCACCGCGAAGACGACGTAGTCGAGCAGGTCGCCGTAGAGGTTGCCGTAGACCGGCTGGCCGGCCGTGTCGAGCCTCAGGGCGCCGCTTTCGTCGCGCGGCCGGGTCCGGGGCAGCACCAGCAGCGAGGCCCAGACGCACTGCAGCAGGAGGCCGAAGGCGGGTACGTGCCGTTCGTTGAGCTGCCCGGTGCGGCGGAAGAACAGGCCGTCGCGCGCCATCGCGTAGTAGACGCGGGCGCCGGCGAGGATCAGGCCGTTGTTGCAGCCGAAGGTGGAGATGATGATGGCGACCGCCATGATCGCCGCCCCGGCCGGGCCGAAGATCACCTGCAGCGCCGCCGTCGCCACCCGGTCGTCCGGGGCCGTCTGGATGGCGGAGAGCGGCAGCGTGCAGAGATAGGCCACGTTCGCCAGGATGTAGAGGGTGATCACCAGGATGGTGCCGCTGGCGAGCGACAGCGGGATGGTGCGCCGCGGGTTCTTGACCTCGCCGGCGGTGAAGGTGATGTTGTTCCAGGCGTCAGCCGAGAAGATCGAGCCGACCTGGGCGACGCAGAAGGCGATGAACAGGCCGAAGAGGCCGGCGCTCGCCACCACCGCCGGCACCCCGGGAAGCTCCGACCGGATCGGGGCGGGGTTCTGCGGCGCCCAGAAGTCGCCGAAGTTGGCGGCGATCGCCTCGGCGTTCCGGCCCACCAGGATGCCGAGCAGGATCAGCGCGATCAGCGACAGCGTCTTGGCCGAGGTGAAGGTGTTCTGGATCCACTTGCCCAGCCGGATGCCGCGGGTGTTCACCCAGGTCAGCACGACGAGCAGCAGGATCGCCACCAGCTGCTGGGTCGATAACGACACGGCGTAGCTGTCCGAGAGGTCGATCGGCGGCACGATCCAGGCGGTGGGCGAGATGGAGGGGACGAGGACGCCGAGGAAGCGGGCGAAGCCGACCGCCACGGCGGCGATCGTGCCGGTCTGGATCACCAGGAACAGCGTCCAGCCGTAGAGGAAGCCCCAGAGGGGCGAGTAGGCCTCGCGCAGGTAGACGTACTGGCCGCCGGCGCGCGGCATCATGGCCGCCAGCTCGCCGTAGGACAGGGCCGCGGCGATGGTCAACAGGCCGGTGATCACCCAGACCATCAACAGCCCGCCGGCCGAGCCCACCTGGCGGGCGATGTCGGCCGGCACGATGAAAATGCCGGAGCCGATCATCGACCCGGCCACGATCATGGTCGAGTCCAAGACGCCGAGCTCGCGGACGAACCCCGCGTCCGTGCGCGGTCCTGCCTCTGCCGTCACCGTCTCCTGGATCGTGCTCAAACGCAGCCTCCTGGAAGAGAGGGCATGCTGTCCCTGGGGGAACCCTGCCTCTGTGGTCCGGGAATCGTCGCACGATTATAGCGAGGATGTCACGTCGCGCACGCCTGCCGGGTAGACGTCGAACAGCGGCCGCGGCGGGCTGATCCAGTTGCCCTGGGCGTAGTCGACGCCGAGGTTGCGCAGGCGCTCCACGACGGCGCCGCTGGTCACCCCTTCGGCCACGGTCTGCAGGCCCATCACGTGCCCCACCTGGTTGATCGACTCGACCATGGCGCGGTCGAGCGGGTCGGTGGCGATGTCCTTGATGAACTTGCCGTCGATCTTGAGGAAGCTGACCGGCAGCTCCTTGAGGTAGCTGTAGGACGACATGCCGGTGCCGAAGTCGTCGAGCGCGAAGCGGATGCCGCGCGCCGCGAGCCGGGCGAGGAGCTTCTCAGTCTGGGCGAGGTTCTCGATCGCCGCCGTCTCGGTGACCTCGAAACAGATCTTGCCGGCCGGCGCCCCCGAGGCGGCGAGCTCCTCCTCCACGAAGTCGAGGAAGGTCTCGTCGCCGAGCGACACCGCCGACAGGTTGATGGCGCAGGTGTGGAGCGAGCCGAGGACGACCGGAGGCTGCGCGGCGAGCATCTGCAGGCAGTGGCGGATCACCCAGCGGTCGATGCTGCGCATCAGGCCGTAGCGCTCGGCGGCCTGGATGAAGTCACTCGGCAGGTGGATGCGGCCGTCGTCCTCGACCATGCGCAGCAGCACCTCGAAGAAGAGCCCCGGGCGGGCCTTGTCGGACAGCGGCTGGAGCATCTGGGAGAAGAGGCAGAAGCGGTCGCGCTCCAAGGTCTGCTGGATGCGCACCACCCAGTTCATCTCGCCGTGGCGGCGGACGAACGTGGCGTCGTCCTCGTGGTAGACCTGGATGCGGTTGCGCCCCTTCTCCTTGGCGACGTAGCAGGCGTGGTCGGCGGCCGAGAGCAGGTGGGAGACGGCCTTGAACTCCTGGGTGATCGGCACCAGGCCGATGCTGGCGCCGATCGAGAAGGTCTTGTCGCGCCAGGTGAAGCGGAAGGTCTGGAGCGCCTGGTGGAAGGCGCCGACCAGTCGCTCGGCCTCCTGGAGCGTACAGCGCGGCATCAGCACCGCGAACTCGTCGCCGCCCAGCCGGGCCACCAGGTCGTTGCCGCGCATCGTCTCTTGCAGCAGGTTGGTGACGCGGCAGAGCAACTCGTCGCCGGCGAGGTGGCCGCAGGTGTCGTTGACCACCTTGAACTGGTCGAGGTCCATGTAGCAGAGGGCATGGGTCACGCCCTGCGCGCGGGTCTCCTCGATCACCTTCTGAAGGTGGTTGTCGAAGGCCTGGCGGTTGAACAGCCCGGTGAGCTCGTCGTGCGTCGCCTGGTGGGCGAGCTGGAGCGCCATCAGCCGCTTGTCGGAGACGTCCTGGAAGATGAGGACGACCCCCATGACCTGGCCGTCGGCGCGGCGGATCGGCGCGCAGGTGCTCTCGATGGCGTAGCGGCTGCCGTCGCGGCCCTCCAGGGTGATCCGCTCGGTCAGGCGCAGGCTCGCGCCGCCGTCCATGCACTCGCGCACCAGGCCGTCGGCGTCCCGTCCGCGCTCTTCGTCGATCAGCCGGAAGATCTCCGAGAGCGTGCGGCCGAAGGCCTCCTGGGCCTTCCAGCCGGTCAGCTTCTCGGCCGCCGGGTTCAGGTATTTGACCCGGGCCTGTTCGTCGGTCGCCAGGACGCCGTCGCCGATCGAGGCGAGGATGACCTGCGCCAGCTCCTTTTCGGCGAACAGATCGGACACCTGCCGTTCGTAGGCGCGCGTCGTCTGTTCGAGGAGGTTCCTCAGGATGGCGTTATCGAGCTCGGCGGAGGTCAAGTCCCCTCCTCGTGCAGCAGCACCAGGCTTCCGTGCAAAGTCACGGCCAGGCAAGCGGCGGGAAGGTGGGCGGTTCGGCTCCTCATGGCCGTGGCGCTAGTCCAACGCCGCCTCCCGGTGCTCGCCGTAGATGCCGCGGAGGGTGTCCGAGACCTCGCCGAGGGTGACCTCGGCGCGGACGCAGTCGAGGATCGCCGGCATCAGGTTCCCGTCCTCGCGCGCCGCGGCGGCGAGGGCCTGGACGGCGGCCTCGGCGCGGGGGGCGTCGCGGCGGGCGCGCAGGGCCTGGAGA
>JBKKAU010000899.1:0-1436 GCA_046714475.1 Thermoanaerobaculia bacterium | reverse complement strand
GCGTGAGCCGCGCCGGCGCCCGTCCCCCGCCGCGGCCGGGCTGAGATGAGAAAGGAGTCGTGTTACAGGCATGTTTCGTGCTTCAGGCAGCCAGATGGAGGGAGGCACCCCTCCGGGTTCTTTCAACCTTCCCGGCCGCCGGAACTAATTGACGAGTCCTCCCGTCTAAGCGTGGGAGAGGTGACTATGCAGAGATCCGCCGTGATTCCCATGATGCTCCTGTTGACGCTGGCGCTGACCGGTTGCGAGAGGGTCAGGGCGCGGGCCGAGCTCAAGCAGGGCAACGAGCTGTACGCCAAAGAGCAGTACCGAGCCGCCCTCAGGCAGTTCCAGAAGGGATTGGAGATGGACCCGGACGCCACCTTCGCCTGGCGCTCGGTCGGGCTCACCGCGCTGGCCCTCTACCAGCCGGGCAACACGACTCCGGAGAACGCACAGTTCGCCGAAACCGCCATCGACGCCTTCGAGAAGTACCTGGAGACCAACCCGGAGGCGGAGAACAGCGCCAAGGTCCAGGAATACCTGCTGACGACCTACGTCAACGCCAAGCAGTACGACGAAGCCCTCGCCTACATCGAGCAGCAGCAGCGCACCCGCCCCAACGATCCGCAGTTGCAGAGCTACAGGGTCAAGATCCTGGTCCAGGCGAACCGCCTCGACGAGGCCATGCGCCTCGCCCAGCAGCAGACCGGCGACGGCAAGGCCGAGTCGCTGTACTCGGTCGGCGTGGCGAGCTGGGACAAGGCTTACAACGACCCGGCGCTCAACGTCGAGGCACGCGCCAAGGTGGTCGACACGGGCCTGGCGGCGATGAAGACGGCGATCGACACGAAGCCCGACTACTTCGAGGCGATGGCCTACTACAACCTGCTCTTCCGCGAAAAGGCGAAGCTCGAGACCGACGCAATGAAGCGGCAGGAGTACATGACGCAGGCCAACGACTGGGCCAAGAAGGCCGTGGAGCTGCGGAAGAAGAGCTTGGCGCGTGAGGCGGCAGAAGCCAAAAAGCAGGCCCATACCGAAAGCTAGGTGAAACCGATGTTCGAAGACTCTTTGATGGACCTGGAAGACAAGCGCAAGAAGCGCAGCTGGGTGCGGTTTATCCTGCTGCCGGTCGCGATCGCGATCCATGTGATCGCGGGCGGCGCCTTCCTCTTCGCCAGCTATTGGCAGGTCGACGAGGTGCCCGAGCCGCCGATCAACGTCGTCTTCTTCTCGGCGGTACCCCCACCGCCGCCCCCGCCGCCTCCGCCGCCGCCGCCGGCCGGCAAGACGCAGCCGAAGCCGGAGACCCCCAGGCCGGACCCGGTGATCAAGCCGCCGACGGAGCCGGTGCAGCCGGTGGAGGTGCCGGAAGAGGTGCCCGAGCCGATGGAGGACGCCGGTGAGGCGGAGCCTGTCGAAGGCGGCGTCGAGGGTGGCGTCGAGGGCGGCGT
>JBKKAU010000898.1:0-9917 GCA_046714475.1 Thermoanaerobaculia bacterium | reverse complement strand
CCAAAACTGCGGGGCGACGAACAGGAACCAGATATGAGGTGTGGTCCATCCGGGACGAGCTGGCACGGAACAGCGAAGTCCTCCTTCTGCGATCGGGGTGGGCTTTATAAATCTGGCGCTTATGCAGGGAAAGTTCTGTGTCTTGCCCTAGGAGATCTGCAAGGTGTTCGGTGTGAGCCGACTGAGGTGGAAGCAATCCTTCCTGACCGCCTTGCAGAAGTCGGCAGAGGATATAGTAGAGGCGTGAGCCTCGAAGGCCCGAACGGTATGAGAGGAGAAGTCGTTCCATGCCGAACGGTCCGGCATTGCATCTGCCAAGCAGCGCAGCTGCCTCTGGGGATGGTTCAGAGGATGAAGCCGGGGTTGGGGCACGGAGAAGGACGCTCCGGTTTGTCGCTCCGGAAACCTTGCCATGGCCCGCGGAGTCGGACCCAGAGGGCCGGGCGGAGCTCGAGAAGTTCAAGACCTACATGGACGAGGGCACGGTCCGAGGAAGGCTACCCACGCTGCGCGAGCTGGCCGACGCCGCGGTATTCTCTGCCTCGGACCGGGCCAGCGCGATGACCGGTGCTATCGTCAATCTGACGTGCGGGTCGATTCTGGACTAGGGGCGGTCAGAGAAGAGGGCGTGATGAATCGCTCCCCTACATCCCATCTGATCGATGACGAGGCCAACCGACGATCGCCGCCCGCGACGAGATCCTATCGTTCTTCGTCTCTTGGCGCGAGAAGCCATACGTGGGTGACGAGGCTAATGATCAACTTTGAAGGTATTGACAACATGCGTTCCGGTAAACTTCTCCTCCTGGCCATCATGGCAGCGATCATGGCGATGCCCGAAACTGGATTCTCTTCGTCGAAGAAAGATCAGGGTAGACAGGCCCTGGAAGATGCGATCTGTGATGTGACCGGTCCGGAAACGGACGCCAGGTACATTTCATCGTACATTGATTTGAACGGAGACAGGAGAAAGGAGGCGGTCGTTTACCTCATCGGACCCGAGACCTGCGGCTCCGGTGGGTGCCCCACTCTCGTTTTCTCGCCTGAGGGTCAGAGCTATAAGCTTTTGACGTTTATTGAGATCACCAGGCCGCCGATCCTCGCGGCGAAGTCCAAGACAAGGGGGTGGCGGGACCTGATTGTCTTTGTCTCCGGAGGAGGCACTCTAGTAGGGTATAGTGCGCTTCTGCCTTTTGATGGCACATCGTACCCTGAGAGTCCGTTCCTTGATCCGGCACGTCCTCTAAAGGGACGGGCGCGTGGAGACCTGCTCATCAAGCGCACTCGCTATGACGATGCCAGGCCGCTGAGCTCATGCGACGTTGTGCTTCCATGAAAGCCATCATATTCACGAAGTACGGCTCCCCTGACGTCCTCGAGCTACGGGAGGTAGAAAAGCCTGCTCCCGGGGACGATGAGGTCTTGATCAGGGTTCATGCTGTGTCGCTCAATGATTGGGACTGGGGCGCCCTCCGAGGCACCCCGTTCGTCAACCGTCTTCTCTTCGGCCTGCTAAAACCGACGAAACGACAGATACTCGGCTCCGACGTCGCAGGGCGAGTTGAAGCGGTCGGAAGGAATGTGCTGCGGTTTCAGCCGGGTGATGCAGTGTTCGGAGACCTGAGCGGCCGCTGGGGCGGTTTCGCCGAGTACGTCTGTGCTCGTGAGAACGCATTGGCGCTGAAGCCGGCCAGCATGACCTTCGAGCAAGCCGCGGCAATACCTCAAGCGGCATTGCTCGCCCTGCAGGGTCTTCGCGATCAGGGGCAGATACAGCCGGGACAAAGGCTCTTGATCAACGGCGCGGGCGGAGGTGTAGGCACCTTTGCGATCCAGATTGCCAGGCTCTACGGGGTTGAGGTGACCGCGGTCGATAGCGCGGAGAAACTGGACATGCTGCGCTCCATGGGAGCTGAGCACGTCATGGATTACAGACGAGAAGATTTCACCCAGAGTGGGCAGCGTTACGACCTGATTCTCGATGTGAAGACGGATCGTTCGATCTTCGCTTACGCGTCCGCATTGAGTGCTCATGGGACGTACGTCACGGTCGGAGGCTCCATGGCTCGAGTGCTCCTGGCTCTGTTGCTGGCGCCGTGGATCTCGCTGGCCAAGAAGAAGATCCGCATCCTGGCCCTGAAACCGAACAAGGATCTGTCTCATGTGATAGAGCTCTTCGAAGCCGGCAAGATTGTGCCCGTGATCGATAGCCTCTACAAGTTGAGCGAGACTCCCCAGGCATTCCGGTATTTCGGAGAAGGACGCCACAAGGGGAAGGTGGTCATCTCGATCTCTGAGGAAGGCACGATGGCGAAAGACGACGCGAATCTCATTTCGGATGCCATAGCGGAGGAGATCAAGAAACTCCAGGGCACCTGGAAGCAGATCACCTACGAAAAAGATGGCGTGACGGAGCCGCTCGACGAGTTTGGTTGGGAGCCCAGGTCAACCTTCGTGGGCGACACGTTTGTGGTGACGCTGGCCGACGGGAGCGTCGCGATCAAGGGGACCTTCAAGCTCGATCCCACCCAGGAGCCCAAGACCATCGATTGGACGGATACCTTCGGCGAGGATGCGGGGCAGACGTTCCCGGCGATCTACTCCCTGGAGGGCGACCGACTGGTCTTTTGTGCCGCGGACGAGGGGCAGGAGCGACCCAGGGAATTCCGGACGCGGCCGGGGCAGGTCCTCCGCGTGCTCCAGCGCGAGACACCGTAAGCTGGCAGGGCGCTCTTCTCTTTCAGCGGGCTTCGCGGTAGCATTCACCCAGGCGGAAACAGAGCACGAATACCGAGGACATGGACATGAGCGCTGCAAAATACACCTTTTGGCAGATATTAATAAAAATATCTGATCGACATTCGGCATAACGTTCAGGGTTCAGTATGAGGAGTGAACCCTTCCGCTGCGGCGAGTGGCGGTCGAAAAGCCAGGCTTCCGTCCGTCCATAGAGTCATCGGCCGTCTATCCCCGGGGGCCGAAGGAGGATCCTTCATGACCGGAAACGCGACGCCCAAGAAGGTGATTGTCGCCGTGCACGGCGTCGGCGATCAAACCCGCTACGCGACGATCCAGCAGGTGCTTGCACAGTTTGCCCGGTACCACGGGCGAGCCGCCGCGGTGCCGCTGGGCAACTTCCACGCCCAGGGAGATTCCGTGGTCTTCACTCCCAAGAACCCCCGGGAGATCAGCGACCTCGGCTTCACCGAGGTCTATTGGGCCGACATCCCGCGCAAGGTGGCAGAGGACAAGTATCTCCTCGAGGGCACTCAGCTGTGGGTGAAGACGATCATCGGCCGCATCCACCAGCGGCAGGAGCAGTCTCTGCCGGACGGTGCGGCGCCACTCACGCCAGCCGACGAACGCATGATCGAGGAGGTCCTGCGCGAGATGCTGCAGACCCTCGGCGTGCTGGAACGACTCTGCTTCCTGGCCGAGAAGATGGGGCTGTTCTCCTTTGACCTGAAGAAAGTTCTGGTCGATTTCGTCGACGACGTGCAGATCGTGGCTGAATTCAAAAAGCATGGTGGGGAGATCGGCGAGGTCTTCGCGAAGCAGATGCAGGCGGTGTATGAGCAACTCGAGGGCGTGGAGGAGATCTATCTCGTCGCCCACAGCGAAGGCACGGTCGTCACCCTGTTGGGGCTGCTCTCCGCGATGTGCTCCGAGAACAAGCCGTGGATCTCGAAAGTCCGCGGCTTGATGACTCTCGGCTCCCCGATCGACAAGCACCTGATCCTCTGGCCCGAGCTCTTTGAAGACTTTCAGACGCCTTGCGAGAAGGGCAAGCCCCCTCAGCCGATCGAGTGGCACAACTATTACGACTATGGGGATCCCGTTGGATTCGAGCTGGACACGGCGCGCGAGAAGTTCACGAGCGAAGCCTGGGAGGGTGTCTTCAAATTCCCCGGCGGCAAAGACGGCAACGATCACGGCTTCGCGCGGTACCCGCTGCCGGGTAAGGCTCACGTCGATTACTGGCAGGATGCGGACGTGTTCGGTCACTTCATCCGGAACGTCGTGTACAAGGCGCCTCCCAAACCCGAGGACGATAAATACAAGGATCCGCCGCGGAGCAAGGCGACGGCGCGGATCGTCAGCTGGGTCATGCCTTACCTCGGCGCCGCGGCGCTGTTGTTCTGCGCCGTGCTGATCCTCTACAAGGCCGTTACCGGCTACATGGGAGCCCCGCCGCAAGAGATCATGGGGGTCTTCCGGAACGTGGCCAGCTTGACGTGTCTGTTGGCGGGCCTGACGGTTCTGGCACGCATTCCGCGGCTGACCCGCATGTGGAGATGGCGGCTGTTCGGATTCGTCTTTTTTCTGGCGTCCATCGCCGGCTATCGACTCTTGTCGTGTATCCCCGCGGGCGCTGAGGCCTACTGGGGTTGCGTCGGTCGAATATCCGGGTGGTCCGACCTCGGGATCGCGGGAACCGCAATCGTGGTTGCCATAGTGATCTACTTCGTCAGCAAGGCATTTCCAAGTTGGGGGATGCGGACGCTTCTGATTCCCGGCGTCTTGGGAGTGGCGTACGTCGTTTTCAGTAACATCGAGGGTGTCAAGCGTGACCTGTGGCCCGTCTTGCTGGCCGGAGCCGCGTTCTTTTATCTCTGGTGGCTCGTGGCGCTCATCTTCGGCCTGACCTTCGTCTGGCACCGATATATCCGGATGTCGACTCCTGTTCTGGAACATCGACGGAAACCGCGGGTGGCGCCGCCTAAGGTTCTTCCGGAGAATGTCAGCGGCCTGGCTCGCTAGTACCCTGTCACGTCGAAAAGGATGGATCATCCCTCCGTTGGGGCACCCCTTGTGGGTGCCCTTCGGAGGGCGGCCACAAGGGCCGCCCCTACTCGGACTGTGACGAGGTACTAGAATACCGGCCCATGCTGCTCTATCGGATCGCACCCGAAGGCTTCTACGCCGTGGCCGACCCTGCGGAGGGCGTGCTGCGGGTCCTCTTCTCCAACCCGTTCGAGACGCGGCCGGGCGGCTGGGAGCTCGGCCGCGAGATGGACCGCGAGACGGCGTCGCTGCTCGCGCCGGTCCATCCGGGCAAGATCGTGGGCATCGGCCGCAACTACCTCGAGCACGCCCGCGAGCTCGACAACCCGATGCCGTCGGAGCCGTTGATCTTCCTCAAGGCCATCTCCTCGGTGATCGGCCCCAACGCGCCGGTGGTGCTGCCGCCCGAGAGCGAGCGGGTCGAGTACGAAGGGGAGATCGCGGTGGTGCTGCGCGACCGCCTGAAACGGGCGGACGCCGAGACGGCGCGCCAGGCCGTCCTGGGGGTGACCTGCGCCTGCGACGTCACGGCGCGCGACCTCCAGAAGCGGGACGCCACCTTCGCGCGCGCCAAGTCGTTCGACACCTTCTGTCCGCTGGGGCCGGCGATCTGGGTGGGTGCCGACCTGGAGGACCTCACGGTGGTCACCCGCGTCAACGGCGCCGAGCGCCAGCGGGGGCACACCCGGGAGATGGCCTGGGGGATCGTCGACCTGCTGGTCTACGCCTCGCGCATGATGACCCTGGAGCCGGGCGACGTGATCCTGACCGGCACCCCCGCCGGGGTGGCCCCGCTCGCCGAAGGCGACGAGATCGAGGTGGAGATCCCGGGCCTCGGGGTGCTCAGGAACCCGGTGGAGGCTCTGCGGGCGGCAGGGGCTTGAGCGCCGTCTTCCCGGTCTGACCGGCCTGCTAAACTTCGCGGTCCGGCCGGGACGTTCCGTGCCGGCTTCGCGGGCATTCATCTACAAAGGAAGCACCGGCGCGGTGTGCCGGAGGTACCAAGGCACTTTCCCTTGGCCCGCTAGCGCGACCTTTGCAAAAGCGAACACGAGAACTCCGACCTGCGAGACCAACTGCGACTGCACGTACACGTGCCTTCGGGTTTGTACGATTCAGCCGTAAGCGATAATGAGTGAAGAGGGGCCTCCCGGCCCCTCTCCCGTTCCCATCATTCGCACATCCAGGGCGGCGGGAAGGTCCCATAATTGGCACAGGCGTAGCACGAGAAGCAATCGCCCGTTTGCTCGCAGAAGCAACACTGTTGCGCTACGGCGTCCGAGATCTGGCTGCAAGCGCACGCCGTGGGGCACCAGGTGGTGACACCATTGCACGTGACGTGCCCCCGCTCGCCGTTGGCGCAGTTGCGGTCTACCGCCGAGCAGCTCGTGGCGCTGGTGTTGCTGCTGCATGAGACAGTGCCGGACTGGCAGGTCGCTGTGGCGCTGCAGAGAGCCTTCTCCTGGCCAGCCACGGCTAGACGCACCCCGCTCGGCTGCGGAGCGCATGAGCCGGCGGCTCCAGGGTGGGCCAGGATCTGGGCCAGGACTTCGCTCCTAAGGCGAGCCTGACTCGGCGTCTGGGCTGACGCGGAGGCCCAGACAAAGAGAAGGGCAAAGACGGCGATCCATGCTTTCTTCATCAGCTTCTCCTCCTTGTGCGTTTCTGATGCACTTTCACTACTGTAGCATTTCAAGATTCTTAGCGAGGTTCCTCTCCTGTTAGACTTCGCGGTCCGGTCGGGACGTTCCGTGCCGGCTTCGCGGACATTCATCTATAAAAGGGAGCGCCGGCGCGGTGTGCCGGAGGAGGTATAGGAGATGATGTTGTCCATCGGTTTCGATCAGGAGGTTACGCGGGACTTCGAGCGCGCCGCCGGGCTCGAATGGCTGGAGACCAACGGGTTGGGCGGCTGGGCGGGCGGCACGGTGGCCGGGGTGTTGCGGCGGCGCTACCACGGCCTGCTCGTCGCCGCCGGGGAGACGGGGGGCCGTACGGTCCTGGTCTCCAAGCTGGACGAGACCCTGCACGCCGGCGGGGAGAGCTTCGAGCTCTCCTGCAACCAGTTCCCCGGGACCCTCGCCCCGCGCGGCTACGAGCATCTGACCGGCTTCGAGAAGGATCTCTTCCCGGTCTTCGAGTACGAGGCCGGCGGCGTGCGGCTGCGCAAGACCGTCGCGGCGGTCGACGGCGAGAACACCACGCTGGTGCTCTACGAGGTGCTGGAGGCCCCGGGCCCGTTCCTGCTGTCGCTCCGGCCGTTCCTCGCGGCGCGCGACCATCACGCCCTGGCGTCGGCCAACGGCACACTGTCGGAGACCGTCGCCTTTGCGGACGGCACCCTCCACCTGCGGCCCCACGGCCCGGCGCCCGAAGTCTTCCTCCACGTCCCCGGCGCGGACTTCCGGCCCGGCCCCGGGTGGTATCACCGCTTCGAGTACGAGGCCGACCGCGAGCGCGGCTTCGACTACCAGGAGGACCTCTGGACCCCCGGCCTCTTCGGCGTCGAGCTCGCGGCGGGCGGCCGGCTCGGGATCGTGATCTCAACCCAGGACCCCGCCGGCCGCGACGCGTTCGCCCTGCTGGCCCGTGAAAGCAGGCGGCGCGGGAAGCTGCTCGGGCCTCTGCCGGCGGACCGTCTGGTCCGCGCCCTCGTCCTCGCCGCCGACGGTTTCCTGGTGCGGCGCGGCGCCGGGCGTTCGGTGGTCGCCGGCTATCCCTGGTTTGGCGAGAGGAGCCGCGACACCTTGATCGCCCTGCCCGGCCTCTGCCTCGCGACCGGCCGTTTCGACGACGCCAGGAAGATCCTGCGCTCGCTCGCCCGCGGCCTGGACGGTACGACCTCGATCGATGCGCCGCTCTGGCTGTTCGTCGCCGCGTACAAGCTCCTCCAGGCGACCGGCGACGAGGCGTTCGTCCGCACGCTCCTTCCGGCCCTGCGCAAGGTCGTACGCGCCTATGACGGCACCCGGGTCGACGCGGACGGCCTGCTGGTTGCCGCCGATCCCGAAACACCTCTTACCTGGATGGACGGCCGGATCGGCGGCCGTCCGGTGACGCCCCGCTCGGGCAAGCCGGTCGAGGTGGAGGCGCTCTGGTTCAACGCCCTCGCCATCCTCGCCGAGCTCGAGGCGCAGCTGGGCGATCCGGAAGAGGGCGAGCGGCTCGCCAAGCGGGCGAAACGCGTCCAGAAGAGGTTCGGCGAGCTGTTCTGGAACGAGGAGGCGGGCTGCCTCTTCGATGTCGTGGACGGCGACGTCCCCGATGCGTCGCTACGTCCCAACCAGGTCTTCGCTCTGGCCTTGCCGTTCCCGCTGCTGCCCAAGGCGCGGGCGGCGCGGGTGCTCGCGGCGATCGAGGAGCACCTCGCCACCCCGGTCGGTCTGCGCAGCCTGGCGCCCGGCGATCCAGGGTACCGGCCGGTCTACGCCGGCGGTCCGGTCGAGCGCGAGCTGGCCTATCACCAGGGCACGGTCTGGTCGTGGCTCCTCGGTCCTTATTTCACCGCGCTGGCGCGGGTCCAGGGGCCGGCCGGCCGCAGGAAGGCCCGCAAGCTTTTCGCGGACCTCGAGCCGCGCCTTGCCGAGTCGGGCCTGGGATCGCTCTCGGAGGTCTACGACGCCGAGCCGCCGCACGCGCCGCGCGGCTGCATCGCCCGGGCCTGGACCGCGGGCGAGCTGCTGCGGGCCTGGTCCGAAGACCTCCAGGAGGCGCCCGTGGATCAACCCTCGAAGGCGCCGCGGAAGGCCCGTTCCAGGAAGAAGCCGGAGGCGTGAAGCCGGGTCCACCCCCGGCTGTGCTAGCGTCTCCGGAGAGATCGAAGGTATGCGCACATTGAAGCCGAGGCAGGTCATCCAGGTCGGCCCCCTCCAGGTCGAGCTCCCGGAGGGGGTGACGGCGCTCGATTGGGCGCTGGAACGGGTCAACCATCAGAACCCGCGGATCCGTGCCTTCCTCGGCTGCATCCGGCTCATCGAGGAGGTGCTGGAGAGCAACTACGCCCTGCTGCACTGCTCGCCGGAGCGGCTGCTCGACATCTGGCACAAGGTGCGCCAGGTGTCGAAGCTGATCCGCACGCGCATCGGCCCGCTGCTCGAGCCCCCGTCCAGGATCCAGGGCCTGGAGGAGGCGCGCCAGAGCGCCGAGACGGCGTTGAAGTTCCTCGACGTGCAGGTGCTGCGCGACCTCGACCGCTTCCCGGAAGAGGTCCCGCCCGAGCTGCTCATGGAGGTCCGCAAGCTGCTCTGCGTCTCGACCGGCCAGATCCACTCCTTCCTGCTCGACACCTTCGGCGAGCTGATGGCGAAGGACCCGCGGAGCCTGCACGACGCCGACTACTTCCTCTCCCGGCGCTTCCCGCGCGACGTCGAGGAGGCCGAGTGGCTGCATTCGACGGTGGTGCGGCTCCAGGGGTATCTGGAGGAGATGGAGCCGGTCCGGCAGCAGCACCTCTCGGCCGCCGCCGCGGCCATGCGGCGCGACGAGTCGCTCCTCTCGTCCGGGGCCTGGGAGGAGACCTCGATCTTCCTCCAGCTGCTGCTCGACGACCTGACCCCCAAGCTCAAGGGGGTGCTCGCCCTGCGCGGGGTGCGGTTCTACGAGCTGGAGATCCTCGACCGCTACACGCACGAGATCCCCACCCGGTGCCGCATCCTCGCCGAGCTGTACACGGTGGGGCACGCGGCGATCGAGGGGATGAAGACCCGGGTGGGCCGGACCCAGCCCGAAAGGGAGCAGAACGTCGGCGACCTGATGGCGTGCCACGCGGTCTTCAGCCGCCGCATGGCAACGCTCATGGGCGAGATCGACCAGCGCCTCCAGGACCTCCTCGCCTTCATCCCCCTCTGGCTCGAAGGCATCGAGAAGCGCCGCGCCCTGCTGCTGCGCCGGATCGCGCAGGAACAGGAGCAGGAGCCGGAGGCCGTGGCCTAGATCCCGCGCCTCCCGGAGCGGGCATGGGGTTTGCCCTTCCGCCTCATGAGACGACCATGAGGAGACCCATGCTGTGACGATCCGGCCCCAGATCCCGCACCGCCGGCCGGCGGTGCTCGCCACGCTGCTGTCCGCCCTGGCGGCGACCGTCCACGCCGCCCCCCAGCCCGAGCGTTTCTCGGAGGAGGTGACGGTCCGCG
>JBKKAU010000897.1:0-2800 GCA_046714475.1 Thermoanaerobaculia bacterium | reverse complement strand
TCCCCGAGGAGCGGGAGCGAGACCTCATCCTCTTCGATCCCGGAGACGAGGAGGCCTCCCTCGGCTGGAACATGCTCGCGGCCCGCTCGGAAACCGAGAAGACGCTCCTCGCCTCGGATCTCGTGGGCGTCTTCCGGAGGCTCTCCACCTCCTGGGGCGATCAGATGAACTCGGTCCTCGCGAACGCGATCCTCGCGTTCCTGGAATCAGGCCGAGGCGGAACCCTCCTCGACCTCCGGCGCTTCCTCGTGGACCGCGACTTCCGGGCCGGGTTCCTCGCGACCGTTTCCGACCCCGAGGTCCGGTACTACTGGCAGCGCGAATTTCCGCTCTTGAAGGGCCTGCCCCAAGGGCCGATCCTCACGAGACTCGACACCTTCCTCAGGCCGAAACTCGTGCGGCGGGTGATCGTGGAGCGCGAGCACCGGCTCGACTTCCGCGGGATGGTGGACCGGGGCCAGGTTTTCCTCGCGAAGCTCGCCCAGGGCGCGATCGGAGAAGAGAACGCCGCGCTCTTGGGGAGCCTCCTCGTCTCCGCCTTCCACCAGGCGGCGATGTCCCGCCAGGATCTCGCGCCCGGTGCGCGCCGGCACTTCTTCCTCTACCTTGACGAGTTCCACGAGGTGGCGACGCCCTTGATGGCCGCGCTCCTTACGGGAGCAAGGAAGTACCGCCTGGGGCTCACCCTCGCGCATCAGGAACTCCGGCAGCTAGAGAGCCGGAACCGCGACCTCGCCGCCGCAGTCCTCGCGAATCCCGCGACCCGGATCGTCTTCCGGGTGGGCGAAGACGACGCCCGGAATCTGGAACGCGGCTTCTCCTCGTTTGTTGCCGCCGATCTTCTGAACCTCGGCGTGGGCGAGGCCCTCGCCCGGGTGGAGCGGGCCGACCATGACTTTAACTTGAAGACGGAGCCGCTCCCAGATCTCGCCCCCGGGGAGGCGGAAAGAAGACGCGCCCAGCTTGTGGCCTTGACCCGGGCCACGTTCCCGAGGCACCCGGACGGGCTACAGGAGGAACCGGCTCCGCTTCCTCCTCCGACTCCAACTCCGGCACCCGAGCCCGCGCGGGAACCGCCGCGCCCCGAACCGGCGCCCCGAACCGTGGCGCCGCCGCCTCCAGCACCGCCCCGGCTTGCAGCAGAGCCCGCTCCGCCTCCGAAGCGAGCGACGCGAGAGGAAACTCCCGTCCCACCCTTGGGGCGCGGCGGGCCGGAGCACCAATACCTCCAGGACCTCGTGAAGCGGTGGGCGGAGTCCCACGGCTACCGCGCCGTGGTCGAGGAGGAGATCCCGGGCGGTCGGGGTAAGGTCGATGTGGCGCTCCGCACCGACGACTTCTCGCTTGCCTGCGAGATCTCGGTCACCTCCACCGTCGCCCAAGAGGTCCAAAACGCCATGAAGTGCCTTGAGGCCGGATTCCACGAGGTCGCGATCCTGGCCTTGAAGCGTCCGCGCCTTTCAAAGATCGAGGCCGCCTTGAAGGCCACGTTCCCGCCATCGGATCTCGCCCGGGTGCATCTCGTCTCGCCCGAGGAACTCTTCACGATGCTCTCCATGCGGCCCGTACCAAGGAGAAGGTCGTCGGCGGATACAAGGGGAGGGTCCGCCGCACCCCGGTCGATTCCGAAGAAGAGGCCGCCCGCTACCAGGCGCTCAAAGACGTCATCGGCAAGAGCCTCCGGCGCATGGGGAAGAAGGAGAAGCCGTAGGGCGGAAGGGGGCGGAATCTGCCGCCTTTCCTCGTGCGCGCATCGCCTCCATCATGACGGGAGTCCTTTCCAAAATCCCACCCTGAATCCCCGAGGAGGAAACGAGCATGGAACGCGCGAAAGATCCGAAGGGCGAGACGAAGCCCGTGGGCATCTGGATTCGGGTCTCGACCGAAGACCAGGCCCAGGGCGAGAGCCCGCAGCACCACGAGATGCGGGGCAAAAGCTACGCCGAGTCCCGCGGCTGGGAGGTCCGCGAGGTCTACCGTCTCGAAGGCGTCTCGGGGAAGTCCGTCATGGAGCACCCGGAGGCGAGGCGGATGATGGCGGATGTGCGCCGCGGGCGGATCGCGGGACTTATCTTCTCGAAGCTCGCAAGGCTCGCGAGGAACACGAAGGAGCTACTGGAGTTTTCCGAGTACTTCCGGGAGCACGGGGCGGATCTCGTCTCTCTCCAGGAGTCGATCGACACCTCGACCCCGCACGGCCGCCTCTTCTACACCATGATCGCAGCGATGGCCGAGTGGGAGCGGGAGGAGATCGCTTCCCGGGTTGTGGCCTCGATCCCCGTGCGCGCCCGGCTTGGGAAGCCCATGGGCGGCGTCGCCCCCCTCGGGTACCGCTGGGTAGACAAGCGCCTCGAAGTAAACCCCGACGAGGCCCCTATCCGGCGCCTCATCTACGAGCTCTTCCGGGAGCACAAGCGCCTCAAGACCGTGGCGGAGTGCCTGAACGCGGCCGGTCACCGGGGCCGGAACGGCAGGCCCTTCCGGGATACGACCGTGGAGAAGCTCATCGTGGACCCGACCGCGAAAGGCCTGCGCCGCGCGAGCTACACGAGGCTCGTGAAGGGCCAGAGGGTCCAGAAGCCGGAGGCGGAATGGATCTGGGTGCCCTGCCCGGCGATCGTCTCCGAGGAACTCTGGGAGGAGTGCAACGCGCTCCTTCTGAAGCGCAGGGCTTCCCGGAAGCCGGTCGCGAAGCGGGCCGTCTACGCCTTCGCGGGGTACGTGTACCCGGTTGTTGCAAAAAAATTTAGTCTTCTGGGGTTCAGGCGGCTTCCTCAAGAGCACATCTGTAATGCAATAA
>JBKKAU010000896.1:0-6632 GCA_046714475.1 Thermoanaerobaculia bacterium | reverse complement strand
CGTGGTGGCGGAGGTGGCGGTGGCGGTCCTGCTGCTGATCGGCGCGGGGCTGCTGCTGCGCAGCTTCCTCAGCCTGCTCAGCGTCGACCCCGGCTTCCGGCCGCAGCAGATCCTCACCGCCGAGTTCGCCCTGACCCCGGACCGTATCCCGGTGGAGGAGCGCGGCCCCTTCATCCAGCGCGTCCTCGACAAGGTGCGGACCGTGCCCGGCGTCGAGGCCGCCGCCCTGATCTCCGACCTGCCGATGGGCGTGGGCGAGATCGTCGACAACATCAAGCCCGAGGGGCGGGAGTACAAACGGGGAGAGTCCCTGTTCGCCGCCCTGCGGACGGTCTCCCCGGGCTACTTCGAGGTGATGAGCGTACCGTTGCGGTCGGGCCGGTACTTCGCCGAGGCCGACCGCATGGACTCGTTGCCGGTGGCAATCGTCAACGACGTGATGGCGAAGGAGATCTGGCCGGGCCAGAACCCGCTGGGCAAACGCTTCAGCATGGGCAGCGGCGGCGAGACGTCGTACACCGTGGTCGGCGTCGTGGGCGGCATCCGCCACTCGGGGCTCCAGGGGGAGTTACGGTCCGAGATGTACCGGCTGGTCGCGCAGGCGCCGCCGGGCTCGATGCCGTTCATCATGCGGACCGTGATGCGCGCCGAAGGCGACCCCATGGCCCTCTCCAATTCGGTCCGCGCCGCCGTCAAGGAGGTCGACCCGGGGCAGCCGGTGTCGAGCATCCAGACCATGGAGCAGCTGGTCTCGAAGTCGGTCGCCAAGCCCCGCTTCAGCCTGCTGCTGCTCGGCCTCTTCGCCACCCTCGCCCTGGTGCTCTCGATCGTGGGCATCTACGGCATCACGTCCTACTCGGTCTCCCAGAGGACGCGCGAGCTCGGCCTGCGGATGGCGCTCGGCGCCCAGCCCGGCGGCATCCTCGGCATGGTGGTCCGGGAGACCGGGGTGCTCGCGGCGCTCGGCGTTGCCCTCGGCCTGGTGGCGGCGTACTGGCTGACCCGCCTGATGGCCTCGCTGCTCTTCAACGTCGAGGCGACCGACCCCATGATCTTCGCGTCGGTCTCGCTGGGCCTCGTCCTGATCGCGGTGATCGCCGCCCTGCTGCCCGGGCGGAGGGCGACGCGGGTCGACCCCCTTACGGCCCTGCGGGCCGAGTAGGACCGAGCCGCTCCCGCAAGAGGGCGGCGAGGCTTCGCGCGTGGGGTTGCTGTAGCAGGGTGTAGTGATCGCCCGGCAGCTCGTGGATTTCGATCGGCCGGCTCCCCCAGCTCAGGTCCGCCGGGGATCCCGCGGCCTTGAAGAGGATCAGGGGGGCCGCGCAGGGTCCTCCCGAGTAGCGCTCCAGCGCCCGGAAGTTGGCCTGGAAGACGGTGAAGCGCCGCTCCAGCTCCCCATCTTCGAGCCCCGGGGGGAGGATGTCCAGACGCTCCGCTTCGGAGGAGAGCCAACGCAGGGCGTCCCCGGCCGCGAGCTGCCCGAAGTGTGGGGGGAGCTCGAGGAGGTCGATCCCGAAAAGACGGGCGAGGTCGTAGGCGAAAAGGGCGACCAGCTCTCCCTCCGCGACCGGCCGGTCTCCACTCCCCGGCGCGAAGGAGTCGATCAAGATGACCAGATCCACCGCCTCGCCCTTTTGCTCGAGCTGGCGGGCCATCTCGACGGCCACGACTCCGCCCATGGACCAGCCGCCGAGGGTGTAGGGGCCTAGCGGCTGGACCTCCCGCAGAGCGCGCAGGTACCAGGCCGCCATCTCCTCCAGAGTCGTCCACGAAGCTCCGCCTTCCAGATCCGGGACCTGGAGGCCGTAGACCGGGCGGTCCGCCTCCAGGTGACGGGCAAGATGGACGTAGCCGAGGACCTCGCCGCCGACCGCGTGGACGCAGAAGAAGGGCCGGCCTCGCCCCGGGGCCAGCTCCACCAGCGCGCCCCGCGCAGGCTCGCCCCCCTGGCGCAGGACCGCGGCCAGGCGCTCCACGGTGGGGTTCCGGAGCAGGGCCGCCATGGGCAGGCTCACCCCGAAGCTCCTCTGGACCCGGGCGACCAGCTGGACGGCGAGCAGCGAGTGACCGCCGAGCTCGAAGAAGTCGTCCCGGACCCCGATCGGCTGGACGCCCAGCAGCTCCTCCCAGAGGCGGACCAGCCCCAGCTCCAGCGCGTCGCGCGGCGCCAGAGAGTCCCGCTCCAGCTCGCACGTCCGCTCCGGCTCCGGCAGCGCGGCACGGTCCACCTTGCCGTTGGCCGTGATCGGCAGCCGGTCGAGCAGCACAAAAGCCGCGGGCACCATGTAGGCGGGGAGTTGGTCGCGCAGGAACCGGTGCAGCTCGGCTGCGGAAGGCCGGGGCTCGCCCGCCACCACGTAGCCGACCAGGCCCGCTTCGCCCTGGTTCTCGCGCAGGAGCACCACCGTCTCCAGCACGCCCGGATGGCGGCACAGGGCGGCCTCGATCTCCCTGAGCTCGATGCGGAAGCCCCGGACCTTGACCTGGTCGTCGGCGCGGCCACGGAACTCCAGCGTGCCGTCGAGACGGTACACGGCGAGGTCGCCGGTCCGGTACATCCGCCCTCCCGGATCGCCGCGGAACGGATCGGGGAGGAAGCGCTCCGCCGTGAGGTCCGGCCGGTCGAGGTAGCCCCGGGCCAGGACGTCGCCGCCGAGGTACAGCTCGGCGGCTGCGCCCGCCGGGACGGGCTGGAGGTCGGAGCCGAGCAGGTATGCACTGGCGTTGGCGTACGGGCGGCCGATCGGCACCTCCCCCAACTCCGGGCCGCGCAGGGTGCAGCAGGTGCAGCTGATGGTCGCCTCGGTCGGCCCGTAGATGTTGACCAGCTCCACGGCGTCCAGTCCCTGGGCCAGCCAGCGCGCCAGGTGCTCGGCCTTCGCCCTCTCGCCGCCGATGGAGACCAGACGGACCGAGGACGGCCAGCCCTCCTCGCCAGCGGCCACGATCTCGTGCCAGTACGCCGTCGGCAACGACAAGACTGTAATCTCCAGGCCGGCGACGGTATCGAGGAACCGCCGCGGCGACTCCAGCATGGCTTCGTCGCGGAGCACCAGGGTGGCGCCGCGGATCAGGGGGGTGAAGATCTCTTCGAGACTGGCGTCAAAGTTGATCGAAGCGAACTGCAGGACGCGGTCGGCCGGCGTCAGGCGGTAGAGCCGGGCGCTGAACCCGATCGCGTTCGCCAGCGAGCCGTGGCCGATCAGCACCCCTTTGGGCGCGCCGGTCGAGCCCGAGGTGTAGATCACGTAGGCCGCGTTGCCGGCCGAGCACCCGGCGTCCAGGTCCCCGCCCCCGGTCTCCTCGCTCCGCCGGTCGAGGAGGACGGTCGAGACCCCCGGCGCAGGGAGGCTCCGCGCCAGGTCCGAGCGGGTTACCAGGACCGCCATCCGGGAGTCCTCGACGATGTAGCGCAGCCGTGTCTCGGGATAGCCCGGGTCCAGAGGGACGTAGACCCCTCCCGCCTGCAGGATTCCCAGGATCCCCACGATCAGATCGGGCGCGCGGTCGAGGAGCAGACCGACCCCGACCTCCGGCGCGACCCCGAGAGAGCGGAGGTGGCGGGCGAGCCGGCGGGACTGATCCCGCAGCTCCCCATAGGTCAGAGACAGGCTGTCGCAGACCACGGCCACGGCTTCCGGCGCAGAGGATGCGCGGAGGTCGAACAGCTCGTGGACGAGGTGGTCCGGAGGAGGCGCTCCGGTGTCGTTCCATTCATGGAGGACCTGGTGGAGCTCCGCGTCCGACAGCAGGGGCTCGGCGTCATGGCGCGTCTCCGGGCGGGCGGCCATGACCTCCAGGGCGCGCAGGTACCAGCCGGCGAGCTCCTCGATCTGTGCGGCATGGAAACGGGTCGCGTCCCACTCGAGGGTGAGGTCGAGCCAGGGGCCGCTGACGGAGAAGGAGGCGTTGCAGGGGAAGTTGGTCTCCGCCTGCTCCATCTGCGCGAGGACCCGCGTCTCGCCGTCCTCCAGGCCTTCGAGGACGTGGAAGTGGACGTAATTGAACGCCGTCTCGAACAGCTCGCCGCCCAGCCGGCGTTGCAGGTCCGCCATGGGATAGCGGCGGAAGGGGCTCAGCTCCCGCTCGGCCTCGAAGGTCTGCCGCACCAGGTCGCGCCAGGTCCCGCCCGCCAGCCGCAAGCGCAGGGGCAGCGTGTTGAGGAACAGTCCGAGGGCGCGCTCTCCGCCCTCGACCTCCGGCCTGCCGTTGGCCACCAGCCCGCTCACCAGGTCCGCCTGCCCGGTCGCGGCGCTCAGCGCCCGGTAGTGGGCGGCCAGGAGGGCGTTCTTGAGCGGCGCGCCCACGGCGCCGGCGAGCTGTCTCAAGCGCTCCGTCAGGCCGGGCTCCAGGCGCCAGACCCGCGACCGCATGCTCGGCGGACCGCCGTCCTCCTCCCCGGCCCAGCGCGGCAGGCGCAGGCGCGGCGCGTCCTCCAGCTGGCGCAGCCAGAAGCCCCGGTCCTCCTCCGACAGCAGCGACCGGCGCTCCAGGGCGACGAAGTCGCGAAAGGCCGCCGGCGGGGGCGACGGCAGCGGCGACAGGTCCCCTTGCCGCTGCTTCCGGTAGAGCCGCAACAGCTCCGCCCTCAGGGTGGCCACGCTCCAACCGTCCAGGATCGCGTGGTGCTCCGTCCAGGTGAGCTGGAACACGCTCTCCTCCAGGAGGTGTACCCGGAGGCGCAGCAGCGGGGCGACCGACAGGTCGAGCTTGCGGTGACGCTCCTCCTCGAGCGCTTCGGCCACGACGCGCTCCCGCTCCTCCGGCGGCAGCTCGCGGAGGTCCGCCACCTCCAGGGGAGCATCGACTTGCCGGTGGACGAGTTGGAGAGGCTCGCTGAAGCGGCTCAGGTCGAAGGAGGTCCGCAGCACCGGATGGCGGGCCAGGACCTGCTCGACGGCCGCGCGGAGCGCCTCGCCGTCGAACGGGGTCTCCAGCCTGAAGCTCGCGACGTTGTGGTAGAGCGACGAGTCGGCGGTGTACCCGCCGTGGAACAGCATGCCGGCCTGCAGCGCCGTCAGGGGATAGGCGTCTTCCAACCCTGAAAGAAGGTCCGCGCGGTCGCGCTCCGACAGCATCGCGAACGGTTCCGCCGGCGCGGGCGCGGGCGCTTCCCCTCCAAGGTGCCGCGCCAGCTCGCGCACCGTCTGGTGCTCGAAGAGCTGGTGCAACGCGAAGGAGAGCCCCCTCTTTTCGGCCAGGGCGCGGGCGCGGATGCTGAGGATCGAGTCCCCGCCCAAAGTGAAGAACCGGTCGTCGATGCCCACCCGCTCCAGCCCCAGCACCTCCCGCCAGACCTCGACGAGCGCCCGCTCCGCCCCGGTCCGCGGCGGCGCGTAGGCCACCTCCGCGTCGCGGCCGGGCACCGCCAGGGACAGCAGCTCCTTGCGGTCGACCTTGCCGTTCCGGTTCAGCGGCAGGCTCTCCAGGATCACGAATCCCGCCGGCATCATGTAATCGGGCAGCCGACCGGCGAGCGCCGACCGCAGGTCGCTCGCCTGGGGCTCCCGCCCCGGCTGGGCCACCACGAAGGCGACCAGACGGCGCTCGCCGGTCGGCTCCTCTTTCGGCAGAACCACCGCCTGGCGTACCTCGGGGTGCGCCTCCAGCGCCGCCTCGATTTCGCCGAGCTCGATGCGGAAGCCGCGGACCTTGACCTGGTGGTCGATGCGCCCGAGGTACTCCACCTCGCCGTCGGGCAGGAACCGGCCCAGGTCCCCCGACCGGTACAGCCGCGCGCCCGGACGGCCGCCGACCGGGTCCGGCACGAAACGCAAGGCGGTCAGCTCCGGCCGGCCCAGGTAGCCCCGCGCCAGACCCGCCCCGCCGACGACCAGCTCGCCCGGTACCCCGATCGGCGCCGGGCGCAGCCAGGGGTCCAGGACGGAAAGGCTGAGGTCCGGGATGGGGACGCCGATGACGCTGCGCCGCTCTCGCCGGGCGTCCTCCGCCCGCAGCGGCCGGTACGTGACGTGCACCGTGGTCTCGGTGATCCCGTACATGTTGACCAGCAAGGGCTTCTCATCCCCGTGGCGCGCGAACCAGGGCGCCAGGCCGGCCGGGTCCAGGGCCTCGCCGCCGAAGACCACGAGCCGCAGGCCGGTCGCGACGCCGCCGCGCTCCTCGTCCACCCTGGCCAGCTCGGCGAAGGCCGACGGCGTCTGGTTGAGCACCGTGACCCTCTCGCGGACCAGCAGGTCCAGGAACAGCTCCGGCGAGCGGCTCACCTCGTACGGGACGACCACGACACGGCCGCCATGGAGCAGCGCCCCCCAGAGCTCCCAGACCGAGAAGTCGAAGGCGTAGGAGTGGAACAGAGTCCATACGTCCTGATCGTCCTGATCGCCCCGCTCCCCAAAGCCGAACCAGGGCCGGGTGGCGTCGAACAGACGCACCCCGTTGCCGTGGCTCACCAGAGCGCCCTTGGGACGGCCGGTGGAGCCCGAGGTGTAGATCACGTAGGCCAGGCTCCCCCCGTCCGCCAGGGGCGGCAGGTCATCGCCGGGCAGCGCCGCCAGATCCTCGCGTCCCGTATCGAGCAGAACCGCCTCGGCCCGGCGCGCCAGCCCCCCGCCCCCCACCCCCCGCCCCCCCACCCACACGGTAACCGCCGCGGGGCTAAAGTAAAACAA
>JBKKAU010000895.1:0-22871 GCA_046714475.1 Thermoanaerobaculia bacterium | reverse complement strand
GCCGGAGGCGGTCCGGCGCATTCTGGCCGGTCCCCGGGAGCTGCGGCGGACGGGAGACCGCGCCGCGGGCGACAGCGCCGCCGGCGGCCTCGGGCTGCGGATCGCCAGGAGCTTCGCCGAAGCCAACGACGGCGCGGTGGCGTTGCTCGACCGTCCGGGCGGCGGCACCGTCGCCCGGGTGACCCTGCCGGCCGCCGGGGAGGCGGAGGCATGACGCGGGCGACGCTTCTGGTCCTGGTCGTCGACGACGACCCTTCGATCCGTCAGACCCTGACGCGCGAGCTGTCTCTCGCCGGCTACGACGTGGTGGCTGCGACTGACGGAGTCGAGGGCCTGGAGCTTTTCGAGGCGCGGCGGCCCGACCTGGTGATCACCGACCTCGCCATGCCGCGCGCCGACGGCCTCGCCCTGCTCGCCGCCGTCCGCCGGGAGGACGACACGCCGGTGATCGTGCTGTCGGTGCGCGGGGAGGAGGAGGACAAGGTGCGCGCCCTGGACCTGGGGGCCGACGACTACGTCACCAAGCCGTTTTCGCTCCGCGAGCTGCTCGCCCGGGTGCGCACCCAGCTTCGCCGCGCCGGCGCCGGGCCCGCCGACGAGGTGCTGCGCTTCCCCGGCCTGGAGATCGACCGCATCCGCCGCACCGTGGTCCAGGACGGCCGCGAGGTGCGGCTCACCCCCACCGAGCTCGCCATCCTGGAGCTGCTGGCGAGCCACGCCGGCCGGCCGGTGACGCTGCGCCAGATCATCGGCGCCGTCTGGAAGGGGGCGCCGGCCACCACCACCGACACCGTCCGCGTCCACGTCGGGTCGCTGCGCCGCAAGATCGAGCCCGACCCCGCCGATCCACGTTACATCGGCACCGAGCCCTGGGTGGGTTACCGCTTCCTGGCCGAGCCGCTGGAAAACCTTTAGAAACTCTTTCGCGCTCCTTCCGGACTTCTTTTCCCCGTGTCGCCGACTCTAGCGGCATGGACATCTCCTTCATCCTCTTGACGCTCGTCTTCTTCGCCCTGTCCTGGGGCTTCGTACGCCTCTGCGCCCGGCTGGCGGAGGAACGCCGGTGAGCGGCCTCTACCTGATCGGCCTCGCCGTGGCGGTCCTCCTGGCCGTCTACCTGTTCGTCGCCCTCCTGGAACCGGAGCGCTTCTGATGACCGCCAACGGACTCCTGCAGATCGGCATTTTCGTCGTCCTCCTGCTGGCCCTGGTCAAGCCGCTCGGCCTCTACATGGCCCGCGTCTACGAGGGCCGGCCGTTCGGCTTCGAGCGGCTGATCTACCGCCTCACCGGCGTGCGCCCGGACGAGGAGATGGACTGGAAGGCCTACGCCCTCTCGGTCCTCCTCTTCAGCCTCGCCGGCATCCTCTTCCTCTACGCGCTGCAGCGCCTCCAGGGGCTGTTGCCGGCCAACCCGCAGGGCTTCGGCGCGGTGACGCCGGACTCGTCGTGGAACACCGCGGTCTCCTTCGTCACCAACACCAACTGGCAGGGCTATGCCGGCGAGGCCACGATGAGCTACCTGACCCAGATGACGGGGCTCGCCGTACAGAACTTCCTCTCGGCGGCGACCGGCATGGCGATCCTGGCGGCGCTGATCCGCGGCCTGGCGCGCCGGAGCTCGCAGACGATCGGCAACTTCTGGGTCGACCTCACTCGGACCACGCTCTACATCCTGCTGCCGCTGTCGCTGGTCCTCGCCTTGGTGCTGGTCTCCCAGGGAGTCGTGCAGACGTTCTCGGAGTACAGGACGCTGCCGCTTCTAGAGACCGGTGAGAGTCAGGTCCTGGCTCTGGGGCCCGTGGCCTCGCAGGTGGCGATCAAGCACCTGGGGACCAACGGCGGCGGCTTCTTCAACGCCAACGCCGCGCACCCCTACGAGAGCCCGAACCCGCTGACCGACCTGCTGCTGGTGCTGGGGCTCACGGCGATCCCGGCGGCGCTCTGCTACACCTTCGGCCGCATGGTGGGCGACACCCGGCAGGGCTGGGCCATCCTCGCGGCCATGCTGATCGTCCTGGTCTCGTTCCAGCTCTTCGCCTATTGGGCCGAAGCGGCGGGCAACCCGCGGATCACCGCCCTCGGGGTCGAAGCCGGCGGCAACCTTGAGGGCAAGGAGGTGCGCTTCGGCGTGGCGCGCTCGGCGCTGTTCGCCGCCGCCACCACCGCCACCTCGTGCGGCGCGGTCAACTCCATGCACGACTCCTATACGCCGCTCGGCGGCCTGGTGCCCCTCTTCCTGATGCAGTTCGGCGAGACCATCCTGGGCGGCGTCGGCTCCGGGCTCTACGGCATGCTGGTCTTCGTCCTGGTCGCGGTGTTCATCGCCGGCCTGATGGTCGGCCGCACCCCCGAGTACCTGGGCAAGAAGATCGAGGCCTATGAGATGAAGATGGCGGCGCTGATCGTCCTGATCATGCCGCTCACCGTGCTGCTGCTGACCGCGGCCGCGGTGGTGACCGGGCCGGGCGTCAAGGCGATCTTCAACCCCGGCGCGCACGGCTTCTCCGAGGTGCTCTACGCCTATACGTCGCAGGGCAACAACAACGGCAGCGCCTTCGGCGGCCTGGGGGCCAACAATCCCTTCTACAACACCACGGGCGGCCTCGCGATGCTGATCGCCCGCTTCTGGCTGGCCATCCCGACGCTGGCCATCGCCGGCTCGCTGGCGAAGAAGAAGCTGGTGCCGCCCGGCCCCGGGACGCTGCCGACCCATACCCCGTTGTTCGTCGTCTTCCTGATCGGCGTCGTCGTGCTGGTCGGCGCGCTGACTTTCTTCCCGGCGCTGGCGCTCGGCCCCATCGTCGAGCACCTCCAGATGCTCGCCGCCCCCTGAAGAGGACTGAGACGAGGACTGAAAGACATGGCCAGACACAAGCATTCGATGCTCGATCCCAAGATCGTCCGCCAGGCGGCGGCCGACTCGTTCCGCAAGCTCGACCCGCGGCTGCTGCTCCGCAACCCGGTGATGTTCGTGGTCTTCATCGGCAGCGTCCTGACCACCGGCCTGTTCGTCCAGGCGCTGGTCGGCGAGGGCGAGGCGCCCGCCGGGTTCATCCTGGCGGTGGCGCTCTGGCTCTGGTTCACGGTGCTGTTCGCCAACTTCGCCGAGGCCATGGCCGAAGGGCGCGGCAAGGCGCAGGCGGCGGCGCTGCGCGCCACCCGCAAGACCACGCTCGCCAAGAAGCTCTGGGAGCCGCGGCGCGACGCCACGTACACCCCCCTCGCCTCGACCGACCTGGCCAAGGACGACTACGTGCTGGTCGAGGCGGGCGACGTCATCCCGGGCGACGGCGAGGTCGTCGAGGGCGTCGCTTCGGTCAACGAGGCCGCCGTCACCGGCGAGAGCGCGCCGGTGATCCGCGAGAGCGGCGGCGACCGGAGCTCGGTCACCGGCGGCACCCAGGTGCTCTCCGACTGGTTGATCGTCCGCATCACCGCCAACCCCGGCGAGACCTTCCTCGACCGCATGATCTCGCTCGTCGAAGGCGCCAAGCGCCAGAAGACGCCCAACGAGATCGCCCTGTCGATCCTCCTCGCCGGCCTCACCCTGGTCTTCCTGATGGCGACCGTGACGCTGCTGCCGTTCTCGATCTACAGCGTGACCTCGGCCGGGCAGGGGACGCCGGTGACCGTCACGGTGCTGGTGGCGCTGCTCGTCTGCCTGATCCCGACGACGATCGGCGGCCTGCTCTCCGCCATCGGCATCGCCGGCATGGACCGGATGATCCAGGCCAACGTCATCACCACGTCCGGCCGCGCCGTCGAGGCGGCCGGCGACGTCGACGTGCTGCTGCTCGACAAGACCGGCACCATCACCCTGGGCAACCGCCAGGCGACCGAATTCCTCCCCGCCGCCGGGGTGCCGGAAGCCGAGTTGGCCGACGCCGCGCAGCTCTCCTCGCTCGCCGACGAGACCCCCGAGGGGCGCAGCATCGTGGTGCTCGCCAAGGAGCGCTATCAGCTCCGCCAGCGCGACATCGAAGCCCTCGGCGCCCGGTTCGTGCCGTTCACCGCGCAGACCCGCATGAGCGGCGTCGACCTCGACGGCCGCCGCATCCGCAAGGGCGCCGCCGACGCCGTCGAGGCGTTCGTCGTCGCCCAGGGCGGCGCCTTCCCGGCAGACGTCAACGGCAAGGTCGAGACCATCGCCCGGTCCGGCGGCACGCCGCTGGTGGTCGCCGAGGGGACGCGCGTCCTCGGCGTCATCCATCTGAAGGCCATCGTCAAGGGCGGCATGCGCGCGCGCTTTGCGCAGCTGCGGCAGATGGGGTTCAAGACGGTGATGATCACCGGCGACAACCCGCTGACCGCCGCGGCCATTGCCGCCGAGGCCGGCGTCGACGACTTCCTGGCGCAGGCGACGCCGGAGGCCAAGCTGAAGCTGATCCGCGACTACCAGGCGGGCGGCCGGCTGGTGGCGATGACCGGCGACGGCACCAACGACGCGCCGGCGCTCGCCCAGGCCGATGTCGCGGTCGCCATGAGCTCGGGCACCCAGGCGGCCAAGGAGGCGGCCAACCTGGTCGACCTCGACTCCAACCCGACCAAGCTGATCGAGACGGTGGAGATCGGCAAACAGCTCCTGATCACCCGCGGCACGCTGACCACCTTCTCGATCGCCAACGACGTCGCCAAGTACTTCGCCATCCTCCCGGCGGCCTTCGCCACCACCTACCCGGTGCTCGGCCAGCTCAACCTGATGCGCCTGGGGAGCCCGGAGAGCGCCATCCTGTCGGCGGTGATCTTCAACGCCCTGGTGATCATCGCGCTGATCCCGCTGGCGCTGCGCGGAGTCAAGTTCCGCCGCCACCAGGCGTCGCGCCTGCTGCGCGACAACCTCCTGATCTACGGCCTCGGCGGGATGATCGTCCCGTTCGCCGGCATCAAGCTGATCGACCTCGGTCTCCAGGTTCTATGGCAGGCGCTGAGGCTGGTCTAGGAGCTTCCCCATGCGACACCTCGTCACCGCGGTCCTCCTCTTCCTCTTCTTCACGGTCCTCACGGGACTGGCGTACCCTCTGCTCGTGACCGGCATCGCCCAGGCCGTCTTCCCCCGCCAGGCGAACGGCAGCGTGATCGAGCTCGACGGCCGCGCCGCCGGCTCCGAGCTGATCGGCCAGCCGTTCTCCGGCCCGCGCTACTTCTGGAGCCGGCCGTCCGCCACCGCGCCGGCCTACAACGCCGCCGCCTCGTCCGGCTCCAACCTGGGGCCGACCAACCCGGCGCTCGTCGACCGCGTCCAGGCCGACGTCGAGCGCGTGCGCGCGGCGCACGGCGGCAAGGCGCTGGTACCGGTCGACCTGGTGACCGCATCGGCGAGCGGCCTCGATCCGCATATCAGTCCGGCCGCCGCCTTCTACCAGGCGGAGCGCGTCGCCGGCGCCCGCGGTCTCGATCCGGCCCGGGTGCGGCGGCTGGTCGAGGAGCACGTCGAGGAGAGGACGTTCGGCGTGCTCGGCGAGCCGCGGGTCAACGTCCTGCGGCTGAACCTCGCTCTCGAAAGGCGTTGAGGTGGAGAACCGTCCCGACCCCGACGCCCTGCTCGCCCTGGCGAAAGCCGAGGAGGAGCGGGAGCGCCGGGGCAAGCTCAAGGTCTTCTTCGGCGCCACCGCCGGGGTGGGGAAGACCTACGCCATGCTGGAGGCGGCGCGCGGCCTCCAGCGGCGCGGGGTGGACGTGGTCGCGGGCTACGTCGAGACCCATGGCCGCAAGGAGACCGAGGCGCTGCTCGACGGCCTCGAGGTCCTGCCGCCGCTCCAGGTCGAGCACCGGAGCGTCCAGCTCCGGGATCTCGACCTCGACGCCGCCCTGGCGCGCCGGCCGGCGGTGCTCCTGGTCGACGAGCTGGCCCATACCAACGCCCCCGGGCTGCGGCATGCCAAACGCTGGCAGGACGTCGAGGAGCTGCTCGCCGCCGGCGTCGACGTCTACACCACGGTCAACGTCCAGCACCTCGAAAGCCTGAACGACCTGGTCGGGCAGATCACCGGCGTCGTCGTGCGCGAGACCGTGCCCGACTCGGTGCTGGAGAGGGCCGACCAGATGGAGCTGGTCGACCTGCCGCCCGAGGAGCTGCTGAAGCGCCTCCAGGAGGGCAAGGTCTACGTGCCCGAGCAGGCGGAGCGGGCGAAGCAGGGCTTCTTCCGGCCGGGCAACCTCATCGCCCTGCGCGAGATGGCGCTGCGCAAGACCGCCGAGCGTGTCGAGGCGCAGATGCAGCGCTACCGCGAGCTGCACGGCGTCGCCGAGACCTGGCCGGTCGCCGAGCGCCTGCTGGTCGCGGTCAGCTCCGGCCCGGAGGCCGCCCGGCTGGTGCGGGCCGCGCGGCGGCTCGCCGAAAGGCTGCGCGCCGAGTGGGTGGTGGTCTACGTCGAGACCCCGTCCGAGCTGCGGCTCGCCCAGGAGCAGCGCGACCGCGTCTGGCAGACCTTGCGTCTGGCCGAGCGGCTCGGCGCCGAGACCGCGGTGCTGACCGGGCAGCGGCCGGCCGAGGAGATCCTGAAATACGCCCGGCGCCGGAACGTTTCGAAGATCGTCGTCGGCAAGCCGGTCCACCCGCGCTGGAAAGATGTCCTCCTCGGCTCGGTGCGCGACGAGCTGGAGCGCGGCAGCGGCGAGATCGACGTCTACGTCATCGCCGGCGACTCCGAGGGTGGATGGCCGGCGCCCGTCCAACGGACGCCCTCGAAGACCGATTACCGGAGCTATCTGTCCGGCATCGTGGTGACGGCGCTCGCGACCGGGGTCGCCGCGCTGATGTTCCCGCATTTCGAGCAGACCAACCTGGTGATGGTCTTCCTGCTCGGCGTGGTCTGGACCGCTTTCCGGTATGGCCGCGGGCCGGCGGTTTTCACCTCGGTGCTGAGCGTCGCCGCCTTCGACTTCTTCTTCGTCGCTCCCCACCTCACCTTCGCCGTCTCCGACACCGAGTACCTCGTGACCTTCGCGGTCATGCTGATCACCGCCCTGATGATTTCGACCCTCACGGTGCGCCTGCGTCAGCAGGCCGAGGCCGCCCGCGAGCGGGAGCGGCGCACGGCGGCCCTCTACGCCATGAGCCGCGAGCTCGCGGCGGCGCCCAACGAGCGGGCCGTGCTCCAGGCGGCGGCGCGGCACATCCACGATGTCTTCCTCTCCCAGGTGTTGCTGCTCCTTCCCGGCGAGGATGGCCGGCTCGGCGTGGGCGCCTCGGAGAGCGTCACCTATCTTTTCGACGCCCGCGAGCAGGCGGTGGCGCGGTGGGTCTTCGACCAGGGGCGCATGGCGGGCAAGACGACCGACACGCTGCCGGCCGCGAAAGGGCTCTATCTGCCGTTGAAGACCTCGGAAGGGACGATCGGCGTGCTCGGCGTCCACCCGGCCGACCCCGCCCTGCTGGTCGCCCCCGAGCGGCTCCACCTGCTCGAAGCCTTCGCCAACCAGATCGCGCTGGCGGTGGAGTAGGCGCCTCAGGGCTTCTCGTAGCCGACCGCCCGGCCGGTCAGCCGGCCGGTGGCGGGGTCGCGGGAGAGCAGGACCCAGCCCTCGCGGCTCGAGGTGCGGGGGACGAAGGCGACCTCGAAGTCGGCCACCTCCGGCTCCTGGCCGGGCGACTCCAGCGTCACCTCGACGTGGACGCCTTCGGCGGTCTCCTCGCCGGCGTTGCGGACCCGGACCGGCACGGCCCAGACCGCGCCGCGGCGCTCGGGCCGGCCGAGCTCGACCACGACCTCCGGGGGCGTGAGATCGCCCCGGACGGCGTCGTAGGCGAGATAGCCGACCGTACCGGCGACCAGCGCCAGGCTCACCGAGAAGACCATCCACTCGAGCCAGTTCTTCCGGATACGGCTCATTGCAGCAGCAACCTCCCGGCCGATGCGCCGAGCGAGCTCGCGACCCCCAGCACCACCGTCTGGGCGAGGCAGGTATGGAGCGACGCGTCCGCGAAGCGGCCGAAGAACCAGAGGATGAAGGCGGATACCACGAGGGCGACCGCGTAGTTGATGACCGTCCGGGACACGACGGTCCCCGGCCCGGCGTTGGGATGCAGGCGCTCCGAGGCGTGGAAATCGCTGTAGAAGAGGATGAGCCCGCCCAGGGCGAGGGAGAGCAGGGCCAGCCCGACGAGCCGCCAGGGGGAGGCCTCCACCGCGATCATCAGGACCTCTTCGGTCGGCGCCATGTTGCTCCCGAAGAGCACGGCGCCGCAGGCGCCGAGCACGATCTGGCTCGACAGGCCCGTCGCCTGCTCCGGGTCTTCGCCCGCCATCCCTCCGTTCTCATGGTTCTGCCGGCCGCCGAGCTGCGAGGAGCCGACGGAGATGCCGATCGCCACCGTCACCGCCTCCACCACCACCTTGCCGGTGATCTCGCTCCAGGGGAGGCCGGCGTCGATCCGTCCCAGCAGCCAGAGCATGCCCGCCGCCACCAGCAGGCCCAGGCCCATCTCCTCGACGGCCTCGAAAGCGACCTCGAGCCAGCCCGCGTCCTCGCGGAGGCCGGCGAAGCGGTTGTATCCGAACAGCAGGAGGAAACCGGTGAGGAAGTAGGTCAGGAGCTGGCCGGGCCGGGCGATGAACCCGGTCCACCAGACCTCCATGGTGTAGAGGAGAGGAAGGCTGAAGAGGAGGCCGCCGATGAGGCCCCGGGCGTACTCACGGATCGAGGTGCCGACCGCATGCATCCGCCCTTCCGGGTGGCCTTTGCGCGCCATGGACCCCGATTGTACCGTGGCCAGGAGCCCTGACCCTAACGGGCTCCGTTGGGCGCAATGAATGCGCCCCTACACCCGGCCCTGGTCTGTAGGGGCGCGATTCATCGCGCCCGGGGGCGAGGCCTACGCCCCGACCGCGGCCTCGATGTTGATCGAGCTCTCGGCAAGCTGCGTGAGCTTCTTGTCGGTCTCGCCCTCTTCATTGAGCGTCTGCTGGAGGAGCCTGGCGTCTTCCTTCTCGCCGAGGACTTGGGCGTAGGTGCGGACCGTGCCGTAGCCCGCGATCTCATAGTGCTCGATCCTCTGGGCGGCCGCGATGAGGGCCGCGTCCATGACCTCGGGCTCCATGTCCTCCTCCATCATCTCCTTGCCCTCTTCGATCAGCCCTTCCATGGCCTTGCACTTCTTGCCCTTGGCGCTCTTCCCGATGCGCTCGAAGATCCTGTCGAGACGCTCGACCTGCATCCGGGTCACTTCGAGGTGCTCCTCGAAAGACGCCTTGAGCCGCGGGTTCGTGGCCTTCTTGGCCATCTTCGGCAGGGCCTGGATGATCTGCCGCTCGGCGCTGTGCAGGTCCTTGAGCTCTTCCACGTAGAGTTTCCTGAGGTTGTCGATCTCCATGTCTCCTCCTTCTTGCCAGGAAAGCAGGGCGTCATCGCCGCTACCGATGGATCGCTGGTAGCAAGACAGGTGCCACGGGCGCGGCTTTGCGGAAGGAAAGTGCGTGAGGGGACGACGGGGGGGCCCGGCCGGATGCCGGGCCCAGGGCGCGATGAATCGCGCCCCTACACGGAGGTGGAGACCGCTGTAGGGGCGCAATTCATTGCGCCCTGGCTTCCTACAGGCGTTCGAGGACCTCTTCCTCTTTGTCCTCGTCGAGCTTGCCGACCCAGACGTCCAGCACCTCGCCCTGGTTGTCGACCAGCAGCAAGGCCGGCGTGCCGGGCACCTTGGCCGCCGCGAAATCAACCGTGGTGAGGCCGTCGGGCTGGACGCCCGCCGCGGCGAGCTTCTGGGCCTCCTCGGCCTCGGCCGCGGGCTGGCCGACGGCGGCGACGACCTTGACGTTCGACCCCTTCTGGTTGCGCTGGTCGATCAGGCGCTTGTAGAAAGGCATGCTCTCGTTGCAGTACCCGCAATTCGGCTGGAGCATCACGAACAGGGTGCGGTCGGAGCCTTGAGGCATCGCGGCCTTCAAGACCTCCAGGCGGTCGCCCTTCTCGACCGGCTCCATGCCGGGCGGGGCCGCCGCCTGGGGCGGGAAGAAGTTGTTGCGGATCAGGACCGTGGCGGCCACGATGCAGACCAGGATGATCGCGATATTGGCGGCGGTGTCCAGTTTGCTTCGGCTCATGAGGCTTCTCCTGAAATCGTTCGGTCGTCTAGGCCACGTGGGCCCTGGGACTGAAAGAGGCTAGCACAGGCGGTCCGCCCTCTCTCCCATAGGTGCTTCAGCGTCTTCTAAAAGCGCCGCGATTGACAGCCCCCGCCGGATGGTACAGGGTACGCCGCAGATCCGACCCTCTTTCGCGCGCCAAGGAGCGAGCCGCCCATGACCGCCCCGTCCGCCTATCCGCCGCCCCGCCGCCGCGAGATCTTCGGCTGGGCGATGTTCGACTTCGCCAACAGCAGCTACACGACAATCATCGTCACAGTCGCCTTCAGCGTCTACTTCACCCAGGTGGTCGCTCCCCCTGGGCGCGGCGACTTCTTCTGGGGGACGGGGATCTTCATCGGCAACCTGATCGTCCTGCTGCTGTCGCCCATCGTGGGGGCCATCGCTGACGACTCGGGGCGGAAGAAGCTGTTCCTGGCGGCGACGTACGCCACCTGCGTCCTGGGGACGGCGCTGCTCTACTTCGTGGCCCCTGGCCAGGTGGGCCTGGGGCTCGCCCTGCTCGTCCTCTCCTTCGTGGGCTTTTCCTTTGGCGAGAACTTGGCCGGGGCGTTCCTGCCGGAGATCTCGACGCCGGCCAACATCGGGCGGATCTCGGGGTTCGGCTGGGGCCTGGGTTACTTCGGCGGCCTCGCCTCCCTGCTCCTGGTCTACCCGCTGATCACCGGCGGCTTCACGGCGGAGAACGCTCCCAGGCTGCGGCTGGCCTGGCTGGTGACCGCCCTGTTCTTCCTCCTGGCGGCGCTGCCGACCTTCCTGTTCCTGCGCGAGCGGGCGCCCCGGGGGAACCGCACGGCGGCCGAGTACGTGCGCGCCGGCTTCGGCCGGGTGGGGACGACCTTCCGCTCGGTACGCCGCTTCTCCGAGCTGGTGCGGTTCCTGGGCGTCTACTTCCTCTTCTATGCCGGGCTGACCTCGGTGGTCGCCTTCGCCGGCATCTTCGCGGTCCAGAGCCTGGGCTTCACCCCGCAGGAGATGATCTTCCTCTTCATCCTGCTGCAGCTCTCCTCGGCGGGCGGGGCCTTCCTCTTCGGCTGGCTGCAGGACCGGCTCGGCGCCTCGCGGACGATCCAGATGACGCTGGTGCTCTGGATCCTGGTCTGCGCGGCCACCTATCTCTGCGGCGAGGGCAGCGAGGTGGTCGCCTTCGGCCGCACGGGCAAGCAGCTCTTCTGGGGGGTGGCGCTGGCGTCGGGTCTGGGGATCGGCTCGCTCCAGTCGGCCTCCCGGGGCGTCGTGGGCCTCTTCTCGCCGCCGGAGAAGAGCGGCGAGTTCTTCGGTTTCTGGGGCCTGGCGGGCAAGGCGGCCTACATGGTGGGTCCCTTCCTCTTCGGCCTGATCTCCTCGGCCGCCGGCTCGCAGCGGATCGCGATGCTCTCGACCGCCGCCTTCTTCGTGGCGGGCCTCATCGGCATGACCTTCATCGACGAGCGCAGGGGCCTCGCCGAGGCCGAGGCCTGGCGCCGCGAGAAGGCGGAGCGGGAGGTTTTGGGTGCGGACGTGGCTTGACCGGCTGTTGGGCGCCGTGGCCCGCCTGGTCCTCGGCATCTTCTTCCGGGACGTCGAGGTGCGGGGGCTCGAACGGCTGCCGCTCGGCCGGCCTATGGTCCTGGTCGCGAACCACGTCAACGGCCTGATCGACCCGCTGCTGATCCTGGGGCCGCTGCCGTTCACGCCGCGGTTCCTGGCCAAGAGCACCCTGTGGAAGAACCCGGTGATCCTCCCCTGGGTGAAGCTCGCCGGAGCGATCCCCGTCTACCGCCGCCAGGATGAAGGCGCGGACCCAGCCAAGAACGCGGAGACGTTCTCCCAAAAGAACGTCGAGATGTTCGCCCAGACCCACGAGCTGCTCGCCCGCGGGGGAGCCCTCGCCCTGTTCCCCGAGGGCAAGAGCCACAACGAGCCGGCGCTCCAGCCCTTGAAGACCGGAGCGGCGCGGATCGTCCTGGAAGCCCACGCCAGATTCGGCGACCTCGGCACCCGGATCGTCCCCGTGGGCCTGGTCTTCGACGCCCGGGAGCGCTTCCGGTCCCGCGCCCTGGTCCAGGTGGGGGAGCCGGTCGACCCCACGCCGGAGATGTCCCTCTATCTAGAGGACGGACCCGAGGCCGTCCGGTCGCTGACGCGGCGGGTGGACCAGGCCTTGAAGCAGGTGACCCTCAACTTCCTCTCCTGGGAAGACGCCCAGCTGATCTCGCGAGCCGCCGACCTCTACGGCCGTCCCCGTCTGGACCTGCCCCAGGGGAGGAGGATGGCCGAGAGCTTCGTCCTGCACCGCGCCTTCGTCGAGGGCTACCAGGAACTGCGGCAGCGCTTCCCCGACCGGGCCGCGGCGGTGGCGGGCTGCGTCCGCGAGTACGACGCCCTGCTCCGCGAGCACAAGCTGCGGGATTCCCAGATCGCCGCCGCCTACCCCTCACTGCCGGTCCTGCGCTTCGTCGGGAGGACCCTGCTGCGTCTCGTCTTCCCCCTGCCGCTCGCCCTGATCGGCACCGTCCTCAACTGGCCGCCGTACCGTCTGGTGGGGGAGATCGTCCGCCGCGTCGTCCGCACGGGAGATCAGCAGGCCACCTACAAGCTCTTCGGCTCGCTCTTCCTCTTTCCCGTCTTCTGGCTGCTGGAGGCCTGGCTCGCCGGCCGCTGGCTCGGGTTAGGAGCGGCGCTCGTCACCTTCCTCGCCGGCCCGGTGACCGCGCTCGCCACCCTACGCTTCCACGAGACGGGCGCCGCGTTCTTGCGGGAATCCAGGGCATATCTGCTGCTGCGGTTCCGGAAGAAGCTCGCCGCGGAGCTGCGCGGCCGGAGGGAGGAGCTGTTCCGGCAGGTGGAGGAGCTGGCGGAGCTGTATCAGGGAGGAGGGCAGGGGGAACCGGCGCGGGGCATCGCCGTGCCGCCTCAGCCTTCCTGAAGAACGTCTCGATCTCGCCCGAGAACGCTTCGTTCTCCCCCGAAGACGCCTCAGATCCGGGTAAAGTTGCTCCGTTCTTCCGGAAGGACGCGCCGACATCGCGCCGCATTGCTCCACCTTATCGAAACTCTGCTTCGTTGCGGATCAAGATTGATCCGAAATGTCCTCAAATTGCTCCGTTTTTTGCGGATTCGCGCCCAACATCGCTCCGGTTTGCCTCGTTCTTCCGTGATGTTGATCCGAGATATCCGAAAGCTGCTCCTTTTTCGCTCCGCCTTGCTCCGTTCTTTGAGGAGGCTGCTTCGTTCTATGGCGAGGTCGTGCCGATCTCTCTTCAGGTTGCTCCTTATCCTGGAAAGCCTGCTCCATCCTCTGGAGAGGTTGCTCCGCTCTATCGCTGGATACGCCGATCTCTGAGAAGGCTGCTCCGTTCTACGGAGAGGTCGCACCGTCCTCTCGCCGCGTTGCGCCGTTCTCCGCGGAGGTTGAGACAGCCTTCGGGGAGGCTGGCGTGTCTTGCGGGGAAGTCGAGGCGGTTCCGGCGGGGATGAGGCTCAGTCGTCGTAGGTGGTGAGGATCGTTTCGAGGTTCGTCCGGAGGGTGCCGTAGTCGATCTCGTCCTGCCCCAGGATCGTCTGGATCTCCTGAAGGGCGGTGACGACTTCGGGCTCTTCGATCGAGTCTCTCTCTTCCCTGAGGAACCACGAGGGGAAACGCCGGTTGTCACGGCGGTCAAAGAAGTCGGGGTTCTTGGTGACGGCGGCGAGCCGGGCGGCGGCTGTCCACTTGCCGAGGTCGACATAAGGCGAGAACGGATCCTCTTCGAGCTCCCTGTCTAGGTCTCTGTCCAACTCCGCTGACACTTCCAGCAGCTCTTGGATCGGACGCCCCTCGTCAATCTTGCCTCGCAGTTCTCGATAGCGTGCCTGGTAAGGGGTCATCCCGAAGAAGCTTCCTCCACCCAAGAGCTCCTGGATTTGAGGGATCACAGAGCCCGACGAAATCTCCTGTTTACCGGTTACAAGGCCCAGGTGAAGGTTCGTTACCTGCAAGCCCAGTTGGAAGTGATCGCGCACTTGTTCGCTATCCGGGCCAGCCCCGCCCCGGTATTGAGTTCCGAGCCACAACTCGGCCGAAGCTGCATCGGCATTGTCTCTATACGGTGCTGCAATCTCGCCGACCGCCATGTCCGGAGGAGCCATGAAAGCCCGGTATACGGGAACCCCGACCGCCACGGCCAGCAAGGCCGCCGCCGCGAGAGGGAGCCAACGCCGGATCGGAGAGGGGAAGGGGACGACGGAATCCCCCTCCGGCTCGTCCACCTTCGAGTCCTCCTGGAAGCGGGCAGCCCCAGCGAAGATCTCGTAGCACTCCTCGCAGTCGGCCAGGTGCTCAACCGCGCGCGCGCGGTCCTTCTCCGGGAGCTTGCCGTCGAGGAAGGCGGCCAGCTCTTCGAGCTCCGGGTGGGTCAGTGCATGTTCCTGCATTTGCGCGATCCGCGAATACGCTGTCTTCTATGGGACGGACCCGTCAACCCATTATCCGCCTGCCGGGGTGACTTCATCTAGTGCTCCCGAGAGTTGAGGACCTCGCTGACGTCTTCGGCGCGAATACCCTCCCTCTCCATCGCCTCGCGTAGGGTCTTCTTGATCTTCTCGATCCGCCGGTAGAGCGGTTTCTGCTCCATCCGGAGGGTACGGGAGATGCCGACGACAGAGATGTCGCTCCACATCCTCATCTTGATGATGAGCCGGTCCTGGGCCGAAAGGGCGCCGAGCGCCTTCCTGAGACAGATCTCAACTTTCCTCCAAGCTTTCGCCTTCTCGTTCGATAGCGCGAGCCCGTCCGCCCATTCATTCTCGTCGGCAAGGTCTTCGAGCGCCTCCTCGCCTTCGTTTATCCGGAGAGGCCGGGAGGGCAGCCGCGCGTCGAGCTCCGCCAACTCCTGCCAGGACATCTCCACGTGGTGGTTCGTCCGAAGGATCTGGTAGGCCTGGTCAAAGCTATAGCCGTCCCGGTTCCTCAGGATATCCAGCCGGATGGCCACCGGGCCCAGCCGTTTGGCCTCGGTGCAGGGACGCCATTTCCCCCAGAGGTGGTTCAGGTAGTCAAGCATAAGCCGCTGGATCACGACCGTCAGGTAAAAGCCCAAGCTGCTCTGCCCCTTGAACTTGCGGAGAATGGCGCAGTCGTCCTCAATCAGCCTGATCCTGGCCCACGAGGCGAAGTCCTGCGCCTCCTCGCGGCTGAGGTGATGTCGCCGGCAGACGTGCTCGGTGATCTTCTCGATCAGCGGGAGGTTGTCGAGGAAGAGCTGTTCGGGAGTCATGTCGTGTCGGCAGCTCGATCTGGCTGTGGCGCGGATTCTATAAGAGTTTGGCCTGAACTTGTCCTGGGGTGGCGTGAAACTCCAACGCAGGTCCGTCCTATTGGGAGGGAGCAGGGCGGCTTAGCACCAGGGGGGCGTCTCATGCAATCCATTGAGCTATTGAAAGACAGGAATGTTGACCCGGCTCAAGCCGAGATCCTTCTGCTCTCGTGTTACGATCGAGTCGCTACAGAATTTTTGCACTTATGGTGTGGTCAGGGCCGCCTAACGGCGGGTCCGGTTCTTGGGAGATGGATACCTCTTTCTACCCTCCGCGGGAGCGCTTCCGCTGGCGAGCGGGTCGGCTGATGTGCGCCGTTCTCTTGCTCGGGTTGTGTGGCCTCCTGATCTACGGCAGCTCCGAGCCTCTTCCCGGTGTCTCTCCTGAACGTGCCGAGATGGCGAGAGAGTTGGGAGAGGTGCGTTTCTCGGAGGCGCGGTGGATGGGAGGGTTCGCTCACGCGCCTTACAAGCCTGCTTCCGATCGGTTGACGTTGACTTCCGAGGCTCGCGAGCTCGGCCAGGAGATCAATGCTCAGGGCAATGACACGCCAAGGGCGTTCTCCGATCGCGCCCTGGTCAAGCTCCTGGAAGGCAAGATCGAGGAGGCGGCCTCGCCCATGGAGGCCTATGCCAAAAAGAATCCGGTCGACGGGTATTTTCTGAGCGACCTTTCGGCCGTTCTGGTCGAGAGGAGCCGCAAGCTGCGGCAGCCGGAGAACCTGATCCCGGCCCTGGTCGCGGCGGAGGAGGCCGTGCAGGCGGCGCCGTCGCTCCCGGAGGCGTGCTTCAACCTGGCTTTGGTCTTCGACCGGCTCGGGCTGCGGACCAAGGCGAAGGAGGCTTGGAAACGATATATTCAGATCGACGGTGACTCCGGGTGGACCAAGGAGGCGCGGGAGCGCCTGGCCGCGCTCGATCGTCCGACGGAGAGTGAGGAGTGGAAAGGACGACTGGAGCAGTTGGAAAGCGCGGCGTTGAGAGGAGACGCCGAGGCCGTCCGTAGAGGGGTGATCCGATCGCCACAGCTTGCGCGGCTCCATACAGAGGAGAAGCTTCTGTCTGCCTGGGCGGCCGCGAGCCTCGAGGGGAGAGAGGAGGAGGCGCGCCGAGCCCTCCAGAAGGCGAGGGTTTTTGCGGCCGTGATCGAGCGGGTCACGGGCGATCCGCTCCTGAGGCATTCGGTCCAAGTGATCGATCAGGTGTCAGCGAGCCCTGATCGGGAGCGGTGGGCAACATTGGTGCGAGGCCACCAAGAGCATGCTGCCGGCCTCCAACAAGTCAGTGAGATGAAGTTCCATGAGGCCTTGATTCGTTTTCGTGCCGCGCAAGATCAACTCGCCGTCAGTGGAAGTCCCTTCGCCGCCTGGTCGCGCTTCTATGCGGGTGTCTGCGATTACCAACTCATCGAGTACGATCAGATGATCGCGAGCCTGAGCAAGCTTGTCGAGGATCTAACGCCGGCTCCTTACCGGGCGGTGAAGGCGCGTGCCTTGGGAATGCTCGGTCTGGTCTACGCCATCGAGGGATACCCGACGAGCGCGTTGGAGGCCTATTCCCAAGCTCTCACGAGCTTTCTGGCGCTTTACGAAACAGGATATGCCGCCAAGATGCACTCCGAGATCGCGACCAGCCTAGCCTACGTAGGAGACGAGCGTAAGGCTTGGGAGCACCTCCACCAGGCGCTGCTGATGTCACAGGGATTCGGTGGCCACGCCATCTACCATGCCTTCGAAGAGGCCGCCCTGGCCACCCTGCGGCTGGGGGAGCCAGCAGTGGCGCTTTATTTCCAGGATGAGGTGCTACGCGACGCTCGGACCAGCAAAGATCCTATCCGGGTGAGCGAAGCTCTGCGAGGGCGCGCTGCGATTCACGAGGTTCGCTCGGACGTTCGCCGTTCCGTAGCCGATCTTGTAGAGGCCGAGCGAGTGGCGGGTGAGATTCCAAACGCCGAAGTCCGGAATTCCATCCTGGGAGACATCCTCCTCGTCCACGGAGAGTTGGAGAGGGCATCTGACCCTGGGCGCGCCATAGAATTCCTCGACCAAGCGGTCGAGATCCTTGAGAAGACTGACTACCGATACCTTTTGGCGCGCGGCCTTGTAGAGCGAGGCCTGGCCTTAGCCGCGACAGGGGAAAATGATCGTGCTGAGGCTGACTTTGCTGCGGCGGTCGAAGAGTCTGAGCGCCAAAGGGAACGGGTGGATGACCGTCATCGCGCTTCATTCCTGGATAACCAGCAGGCGGGATTCCGAGAAAGCATCCTTTTTCAGATCGACATACGGAACGATCCGGACCGGGCCTTCCACTACGCAGAGCGCCGGCGGGCGCGCTCTCTTCTCGATGCGCTGTTGAGCCTGGGTGAAGAGGAGAGGGGGCTGGCCAGGGCCGCTCCGGTCCGCCCTCTCGGGGTTGAAGAGCTTCTACGGGAACTGCCCCCGGATATCGTGCTCGTCGAGTACGTCACCGTGAGGGACCGTCTGTTCGCCTGGACGTTCCGCGATGGGGTCTCAGATTGGACGGAAATCCGCATCGAGGGTTCGCCCATCGCGGCTTTGGTCGAGCGCCTGCTGGCGGCGATTCACGGGCGAAAAGTCAAAGAGTTTCGGGTTACGTCCTCGATGCTCTACGAGCAACTGATCCGGCCCTTGCGCCCAGAGCTTTGGGAGGGCCGCCCTGTGATTTTCGTCCCGGACGGCCCGCTGCATGCCTTGCCGTTCGCGGCGCTGATCAACGAGCAAACCGGCCGGTATCTAGTGGAGGATCACTCTATAGGGATTGCTCCAAGCGCGACGGTTTACGTAAACAGCCTCGCGCGGGATCGTGCGCTCGCTGGCAAGGGGAAGAGGACCCTTTTCGCCTTGGGCAACCCTGCTTTCGACTCGGACCTCTTTCCGGATCTCCCGCGTCTATCCGGTGCGGAGGGAGAGGTGGAGCGCTTGAAGTCGCTCTTCCCAGGCTCGCTGCCCTTGATAGGGGATCTAGCAACTCGGTCGTCATTTTTGGAACATGCGGGTAAGCATGGAATCGTGCATTTCGGCGGACACGCCCTACTGAATACCGAGTTCCCGCTCCTGTCCCATCTCCTGTTTACGCCGGAACCTGGAGATCCCAGCCGCGGTGTGCTCTATGCCCGGGATCTCCTGGAACAGCGTTTCGAGAGAACGCGTCTGGTGGTGCTGGCCGCTTGTCGTACGGCAAGTGGGCGCGTTTCGCCGACCGAAGGGGCCGAAAGCCTTGCGCGGCCGTTCCTTGCTGCTGGTGTGCCGGCTGTGGTGGCGAGTCTCTGGGATGTGCATGATGAGGATTCGGAGCGGTTTTTCGCGGACTTCTATCGACATCTGCGCTCGGGACAAAGCGCTAGCGAAGCGCTCCGAACTGCTCAGGTGCAGATGTCGAAGCGTTCGGTAGATCCGTCAAAGTGGGCGGGGTTCGAAATTGTAGGGGGAGTTCTTTCTAAGGAGTAAGGAGCTAATTATGGCTAAGTTGCGGGTTTTCTTTTATGGGCTAGTTGCGTTCGTTAGGCACTCCGCTGATGGTACGGCGACGGTGATACTCTTGGATAAGAACGATGATGTTCATGGCCAGCATCACCACCACCACCATCACGCTCCTCACATCGGCTTCGACGCTAACGATACATTAATCAGTGGAAAGCCGCCGGTATCTATATCGGTAGATTGCACGAGTATTAAGGGGTGGAACGCTGACATTAAGCTGCTGGATGTCAAGCTCTCCTACACACTGCCGAAGGAGGACGATCCTGCGGCTCAAGCCCAACCTGGAGGGGAGCTTCCGGAAAATCCTGAGGAGGGCCGCCAAATCAAGTGGGTTCCCAAGTCAGGTCTTGTTGTTCCCGGGCATTCTAGGGTTGATGAAAATTTGATAAGGACCGGGATCGGTAGCCGCGCCAAATTGGCGGCCAGGATTTCTCTGAGCCAGAGACAATTTGATAAGCTTAATACGTGCAGGTTGGTGGAGCATAAGTGCGAACCTGAAGATTGGTACGAATATGATATTGAAAAAAGTGTGCATGCTTTTGATTTCAAGTCGCATAAAAACTTAAAAGAGCATGCCCAAGCACTGGCAGAAGTAGTAGTTATTGAGGATGAACTTGATGCCCAGGGGGTCACTTTGGATATAACTAATATTTCTACCGGAAGTACATTTAGTAAGGTTCGGCTTGAGGCAGGTAGCAATGGCTCGGTTGATGTGTTTTTTGGCAATCTTGCAGATGAGATCAAGGATAAGTGTAAGGAGCGTGAAATGGGCCATCATTTCAGCCTCTACTACGATATTCTAAGGGAGGTCCCGAATCCTGCTCCTATTCCGCACGTAGCAAAAAATAGAAAGAAAAAAGCCTCCGACGTTCGGCCTGACTGCAGCGTTAAGGTAGTCTGCGAAGACCTCAAGGCGGCAGGTGATGAAGATAGTTCTTCGGTGTCTAGGGAGGCCGTGTACCGGGACTTCTTTGAGATCTCGCCTGCAAGTATCAACAGTCGCCCGGTGTGTCCAATGATTGTGGTGGAAGACTAGAAGCGGCCTCACAAACGGAGACGCTTCGCAAGAACGCCATGAATGGCCCTGTTCGCGCCTTCATCTGCTCGTGTAGGGGCGCGATTCATCGCGCCCCTCTCCTGCTGCGGTTTACTAGACCGGTTCTAGTGCTAGTGCACGGGATCCTCTACTCTCTGCGGCAGGTGCCACGCCTTGCGCAGGTACCGGCCGAGGTTCAGAAATGCCCTCTCTTGAAGAGTATTGTCCTTCACGGCACTTACGAACAAGAGCATGACCGCCAATCCCTCAGCATGCATGTGCCAGGATTCGAGTGACCGGTACAGGCTGCTGCAGATCTGAAGAGTGCGGGTGCGGTCTCCCTGGGCATAGACCACCTCGGCCAGATCGACGCTGCACAGCAGATACTCTTGAGGGAAGCCCCTGTCCAGGAAGTCCAAAGCCGTCTTGTCGAAGATCTCTTCCGCCTCTCTCAGGTTGCCGAGGCTCCGGTTGATCCGGCCTTCCAGCCAATGAAGCCGGAAATGGATGGCGCGGTTCGGGAATTTCCGGTAGAGGCCCCGGCTGTCCTCCAGGACTCCGAGGGCTTGCTGCACCTTGCCGGCGTCGTTGAGGAACCAGGCGAGCTCGTGGCGCATGCACAGCTCGATGAGCGGCTCCTTGATGGAGTTCACGAAATCGCTGGCTTCCTCCAGGATCAGGATAGCCCTTTCCGGGTCGATGTAACCGACCGCGCCGGCTTGCTTCACCAGGGTCCGGCCCACCATGGGCTCGTCGCCGGCACGCTGGTAGTTGTGAATGGCCTTTTGAAAGAGCGCTTCCGCTTCCTGGTAGAAGCCCAGGTCTCGGCTCCACGAGCCCTGCAAGCTTAGAACGTTCGCCCTTTCCAGGATGTCGCCCGTTCCTTGCTCGAAGAGATCCAAGGCCGCTTCCAGGTCTCTCCGCGAACCCTCGAAGTCCTGGGCGACTCGCCTGCAGTTTCCGCGGACCGCCAGGGCGCCAGCCTTGAAGTCCGTGACGAGGGCCTCCCCATAAACCTGTGGGTCTAACCCGGCCGCCACGGCGAAAGCGAGATCAGCGGTCTCTATCGCCTGGTCCGGCCTGGTCGCGGCGGTCTGCCGTGCCGCCTCCAGAATGGTGTCGTACAGCCCCCAGGTGTGCATCTTTGAATCGGAATCGATAAGAGCCAACTGCTTCGCGCGAGGATGCTTCTGGAGCGAGGCCCATTGACCGGCGGCTCGCAGGCGTTCGCTCTGAATCCTCGCTCGGATCTCTGTCTGCTTTGTGCCGAGCCTCTCGAAGGCGTCGAATTTCTTTTGCTCCTTCTTACCGGGCTTCACCCTCTTGAAGCGTCCAGAGGAATACACCAAGCCGGCACCGACCGCCGCCCTTCTGGCGAGCTGTACGCAGTCCGGGCAGTTTGTCAGGAGATGTCTGACTGCCGCCTTCCGCTCTGCTCCCGCCAATTCACCCGCCACGAGCTTCTGCACCGTGTGTTCCGTGAGATGATGCATTCCTATCGCCTCCGGGCTATGGGTCGTCGTGTCGAAGAGAATTCTACTGTAGAGCAGGTACAAGCGGCATGCAAGGGCGGAATCGTGGGGCCGGTCCCGCGGTCCCGGCCCCTTGAGGAGCGTCGCTCTAGCCGTCGGGGTCGATGACACCCCGCCCGGGCGTCGGGGGTGGCGGAGGCGTCGTAGTCGTAGACGTCGAGTCCGGGGCCGTCACTCCAGCGGGATCGATGATGCCTCGTCCTTTTTCCCAGAGAGACGCGAGAGGTGAGCTGAGGCGCTCCCAGAGAACGGACGCGAGCCTGTCCAGGTTTGCCCTTGGCTCCCCGGTCGGTTGCGCCGCCGCGGGCAACGCAAGGGCCAGGAGAACCAGAACCAGGGGCACGACACGAAGAGCTTTGGACCGGTGCATGGCAAGTCCTTTTTCGGGTACAGACACGTATGCCGGCCGGAATTGACCGGGTGCCGTACCCTTCAGCTCTAAGAGTGAACCTTTTGCAGGGTTGAGGGCCAGGCGGGGCGGCTCTCCGGGGAAGACGGGGGGCTGTGTGGGTTGAACCGATTCTTCGGCCGGGCGTTCAGGAGCGCTCCAGCGCGTAGTACCAAGTTGAAACCGGCGTGCTATGCCGCATCAGCCTGAAGCTGACTCCAAGCCGGGGCGAACGCATCCAGCCCTCCGGATCGGACTCAACCCGGATGTACCGCCCGCCCTCGAGGGCGAAGATCTGAAACCGCACCTCCCCCCGGCGGGCATCCGCAAGCCACATCTCGGGGATGCCCGCCGCGGCGTACAGCACGGGCAGGCGCTCGGTGTCCTTGCGCTCCGAGCTGTCGCTGACCACCTCGACGACGAGGTCCGGGGCGGCTTCGATCTCGGAGTACCGGTCCGGTTCCTGGCCGGAGGCCGGCACGTAGCGGACCCGGCCCGCCTGGAGAGACTCCCAGAGGACGACGACCACGTCCGGCTCGGCGGAGAGCCCGGCGAAGCGGGAGACGATCCGGGTGCGGTCGGAGAAGACCTCTCCGAGCTGCCGCTCCGTCATCAGAGCGTGGAGCCCGCTGCTGATCGCGACTTTGACGATGCCGTGCGTGTGCGGGTCTTCCGGGCTGAGGTCTACCTCTACATGGTCCGAGAGGTAGTCGATGCGCCCGGCCGTGGGGAACTCCGGGGAATGGCTCCAGCTCCGGAAGCCCTCGAAGGTCAGAGCTTCCGCCGGGATCCGGACGTTCTTTTCGATGATGACGGCGTGCTCTCTGGAAATGCCGGAGCCTACCTTCGTTTCGTCACCGGGAGGCGGGTGTCGAGGCTCGCCGTAGCCCTCCATGTACCTCTTGTTGAAGGATAGGTCCTCTGGCCCTTCAATGGAGCCGATGAGATGCCGGGCACGGCTCAGAGTCCGAGAAAGAAACGTCGACCCAGTGCACCATGGAGGCGTTGGGGGCTCAAAAACTGTCGGCGTCTCGCCCCACGGGATGCCG
>JBKKAU010000894.1:0-9082 GCA_046714475.1 Thermoanaerobaculia bacterium | reverse complement strand
GTCCAACAAGGACCGTAACGGCGAGGCGGAGCGGTTCGCGACTGGATAGCCGTCTTTACCGTACCGCCAAGAGTCGCATTAGGTATACTAAGAGTCTATCCCACCTTAGAGTCATTTCCTCGCCAAGACGGCGATCACCAACGGTTCGAGGGCTGTCTCGTTCCACCCGACCGAAAAGAAGTTTTGCCCTCTCCGCTACGAGCCGCACCTCGGGAAGCGGCGTAAAGTCTACCTCTTTTCCTGTCGCGAGCCAGTTCGAGGTGAAGGTTGCGATCAATTCGCGCTTTTCCTCGGGTGTGCCCGATTCATATAGTAAATACGCGGAATCCAGCCGTTCGAGGAAATCAGCGAGCCTCTGCGGGCCTGTCATGCCGGGAGCATCAAGGTTGGCGATTTGCTCTTCGAGCGCCCGCTTCTCTGCAAGGAGAGCCGCTTGGCGCTCCTCGAAGAGATCGCGATCGATAAGGCCATCTATGAGCGCATCGGTGAGGCGCGCCCGCCGCCCGGCGAGCTGGCTCATCTTCAGTTCAAGCGCCTTGCGGCGCGCTACGGCCTCATCCTGCCAGTTTGTCTTCATGCCCTCGATTTTCTCGCGGAGGTAGGTGCGCTCCGCAGGGTCGAGCTGGCAGGCGAGGAAGAGAGGGCTCACCCGCCCTTCGGCAACTTCCTCCCTTACGCTCGTTATGGGGCAGGTCGGCGTGTGGCAGAGGTAGTAGGTGTGGCCCTTCTGCGTCTCGCCGATCAGGGAGTAGTTGCAGGACTTGCAGCGAACGGTGCGCCGAAAGAGGAAGTCGTGCTTCTCGGGCCGTGCCGAGAGCTTGCCGTCCAAGACCATTTGCACCCGATCAAAGAGGGATTTTTTGATGAGAGGTTCATGGGCGCCCTCATAGGTCTCCTTGCGGCGCTTCACCCTGATGAGCCCGATGTAGAAGGGATTGCGAAGCACGGTCGAGAGGCCGTTTATCGAGACCTCGCCGCCCCGGCGGTTTTTGAGCCCCGCCCGCCGCAGCTCCGCTTGAAGCGTGTGCAGGTTGTAGCGGCCAGTGGCGTACAACTCGAAAGCCCGGCGGACAAGCGGCCCCTTCACGGGATCGATGGCCTTCGGCTTCCCGCTTCCGCAATCGAGGTAGCCCACGGGCGCGGGCAAGGGCAGGATGCCTTGCTTCAGGCGGCCGTTGATGCCTTTGAGCGCCTCCTCGCGGAGGTTCCTGATGTAGTCGGCGGCGACAACCGCCTGGAGGTCGGCGGAGAGCCGGCCGCCGCGATTCGTGAGGTCGAGTTGCTCGTTCGCGAAGTAAAGCTCTATGAGGCCCCGGTCCACGAGTTCCGTGAGGTCCACCCAATCGCGGCCGTTCCTGACGCCCCGGTCGATCTTGTGGATCACCACCCCGGCGGCGCTCCGCTTCCTGAGGAGCCGGAGCATCTCGTTCCATATCGGCCGGCCGGTTTTGGCCGCCGTCTCCCGTTCCTCAAACCAGCGCGAAATCGTGATGCCGCGCTGCGCGGCGAAGCGTTCAATCGAAGCGCGTTGCTCCTGGAGGGAGACGCCGCGCACTCCCTGCCGGGCCGTCGAGACCCGGATGTAGCCGTAATACGTTTGGTTCATAAGTTGTCGGTTTGCTTTTGGGAATCGACCTTTACAGTCATGCTAGGACGCGAAGGCCGACTCGTCAAAGCAAGGAAGTCGGCACATGCCGCGGGATCGTTTGTGATCCGCTCATATATGCGCAGGATCAAAGCCGCATAGCCCGAGTACCAGGCATCAAGCGAAGCGTATTCGGCCTCGGTGAGGCCGGGAAAGAGTTTCTTCAAGCCCGCGAGATCGGGCGCGGCATTCGACATGGGAAGGAGCGTACTTCCCCCAGGCGGCGCGCAAAAGGCGCCGGTCGCCGCGTGCTTCGTTTTTACTCAGAGGTAAAACCCTTCGCGCACCGGACATAAAATCGATTTGTTAGCCAAGGCGGAAACATTTGCCGTCTTTTTTCTCGTGGCGCTGGCGATAGCGTGAGAGCCTCTATGAGAAAGATTTTCGCGAGGTCCTGCTTTTCAATACTCCTCCCCGACGTCCGGGCGGGGCCCTCTGTGTTTTTTAAGCACGCAGCCATCACTAACCACCACCTTCTTTCTATGGCTCAAACTCCTACCGACCCGACCCGCATCTTCGCTCTGGACCCCACGACCAAAGGCTTCGGCTACGCCATCATCGAAACTCCGTTTCGTCTCGTCGATTGGGGCCTCGCTCATGTCTCCGGCGAGAAGGAATCCGGCGCCGTCGCCCGATTCGAGGAACTCCTTGATCAGTTCCGACCAGATATCGTGATCCTTGAAGACTCGACGGAGCCCGGCTCCCGCCGCCGTCCCAGGGTGCAGAAGCTCCTGGAGAGGCTTCGAGACACTGTCCGCGAGCACGGCATCGCGGTACACATGATCCCGCGGCTCGCGGTTGTCGAGTGCTTCTCCTCCCCGGACAAGCGCGCCACGAAGTTCTCGATCACACAGAACCTCGCCGAGACCTTCCCGGAACTTGCCCCGAAAATGCCGGCTCGCCGCAAGATCTGGCAGAGCGAGGATGAACGCATAGCGACCTTCGACGCCGCGCCGCAAGAGTCAGAGTCGCGCAAGGCGGCTCCCGGAGCCGCCTTTTGCGTTTCCAATCCCGCCACTACCCTGACCTCCAGAACCTCAAAACTAGAAAAGGAGGATGCGATGTCAAAGGGCTTCGTGTCATTTGCGAAGGTGAAGCGCGCGGTGCCCCTGGAAGCGATTCTGGAGCGCTACGAACTCCTGGAGAACCTCGCCCGCAAGGGTGCGAATCTCGCGGGACCCTGCCCATTCTGCAAAGGCGCGTCCGCGCGCCAGTTCCAGGTGAATCTCGTGAAGAACGCCTGGCATTGCTTCGGCTGCAAGGCTGGCGGGAACATCCTGGATTTCGTCGCGAAGAAGGAGGGCGTGAGCATGCGTGCCGCGGCCCTGAGGCTCGATTCCTGGTTCGTCCTCGGCGTCAACTACTCTTGTGCAGCGGCGACAATTAGAACTGTGCATCCTCCCTTCTCCTCGGCTCGCCGTCGTGGCCGGTGGGCTGTGGGAAACGCGCAGCGTTTTCCAAGGGGTGTGGGAGGGTGCCGGGTGGAGGGGTGGGGGCGGCAGCCTTCCATACCCCGGCAGACCGCCGGCCGGGGTGATGGGGGTCTGGGGGAAGAGGGGGAGTTTTCCACAGGCAGGAGGGCCTCACGTCCCCTCCGACTTGCCAGCACGACGTTTGGCCGTCTCGGCACGGTAGCTCGGTCCTGAGAGCTCCAGGATGACGGCATGGTGGACGAGCCGGTCGATGGCACAGGCCGTGGTCATCGGGTCCTGGAAGACCTTGTCCCATTCGGAGAAGACGAGGTTGGAGGTGATCAGCACGCTTCCGCGTTCGTAGCGTTCGGCCAGGAAGGTGAAGAGGACCTCCATTTCCTCTCGACTCTGCTGAACGTAGCCGAGGTCATCAAGGATGACCGCGTCGAAGCGGTCGAGCCGCCGCAGGGTGGCCTCCAGGTCCAGCTCCTTTTTGGCGGCGAGCAGGCGCTGCACCAGCTTGAAGGCGGGCACGAAGAGCACTTGGTAGCCGCGGCGGACGAGCTCGTGGCCGATGGCACAGACCAGATGGCTCTTGCCGCGTCCTGGCAGGCCAAAGGCCAGCAGGTTTTCGGCCCGGTCGACGAAGCCGCCCTCGCACAGAGTCGGCACACTGCGGCGCACGGGCGCCGGCAACCGCGCCAGATCGAGGGTGGCGAGGGTTTTGTCGTGCGCCAAGCCGCTTTGTCGCAGCAGCCGCTCGATGCGGTGACCTCTTCGATCTTCGACCTCGATCTCGGCGAGGTGGAGCAGATAGCGCTCGAAGCTCCAGCCTTCCCGCTCTGCCTGCTCTGCCACCTCGCTGTAGGAACGCCCGAATCCAGGAAGCTTGAGCGAGCGCAGCAGCATGCCGACCGGGCTCGCCGTGGCGCTCATCGCTGCACCTCGCAGGCGAGCAACTCGTCGTAGCCGGAAAGGTCCACCGCCAGCGGTGCCAGCTGTGGTACCTCGGGCTTGCGATCCGACACCAACGAGCGGACCTGGGCGAGAGTCGGAAGCTTGCCTTCGTTGAGCAGCAGCTCCACGGCCGTCTCGACATCGTGCTGCGAAGTCGCTGCTGCGAGATGCAGCACCCGCAGATAGTCCAGGTCGGCCTGCCGCTCGGGCAGCGTCTCGACCAGCACCTCATAGGCTCGTCGCCAGTGCAGACTTGGAAACAGCGCCTCGCGGTAGCGGTAGCGGGCCAACGCCCACGGCTTCTTGACCAAAGACCAGATGACGTGCCGGTAATCGATTCGGTGCTTGCCCTCGCCGCGCAACCGCTCCAGCACCAGCTGCCGGCTGTCCCCGTAGTACACCTCCAGGTGCAGGTCGAACAGCCGCACGATCAGCCGCTCGCCCCTGAGCCGCGGCGGCACCGAGTAGGTGTTGTTTTGCACGCGGATCGTGCCGTTGGAGCTGACCCGCACCGGCAACTCGCGATAGCGAGGCAGCCGACTCGCAGCCAAAGGACGCATGACTGCGAGCTCCTCGGCCAGGCGCGCCGAGCGCAGTTGGTTGGCCTGCTCGACGATCGTCCCGATCCCAAGCTCGTACTCCTCCACGGTGGCGAAGTCCCGGCTGCCGCGCAGCAGCAGATGCTGCTCGAGACGACGCTTCAACGCCCCATTGGAGGCTTCGACGTCGCCGTTCTGGTGGCTTTGGCCGATGCCGATCGTGCGCGGCTTCATCCCCAGATGCGCCATCAGCTCCAGATACTCGACGTTGAAGCCACGCTTGCCGGTACGCAGGTCGTGGGTCGCCGCCGTGGAATTGTCGGTCTGGTGCCACTCGGGCACCCGACCCAGACGAAACACCGCCTCTTGCACGGTGCTGCGGAGCGCCAGCATCGACTCCGACCGGCACACCAGCACCGACTGCCAATTGCTGTACGGAAGCACCGACTGCCCCAGCAAGTGCTCGAAAGAGTGCCCGGCCAAGGACACCCCGAGGCTCGCCCCCGAGGTGAAGTCGGTCTGCATCGCCTCTCCAGGCCGATGCTGCTGGGCAAAGAAGATCTCCCGCGCGGGGCCGTGCTCGGCCCGCCAACGCTTGACCCGGCGCTGCAGAGTCCGCAACTGCCCCTCCTCGTAGTGACCCGGCCGGCGCCGCATCAGATCCTCGAACAACGTCTTGGCTTCCAACTCTGGCGCCTCCTCCAGACGCTGGGCGATCTCGGCCCAATCCTCGCCGAACGGGTCCTCCCGCGTACGCCAGGTCCGCGGCTCCTTCAGCTCGGACGGCAGCTTCCCGGTCTTCACGTACCGCCGGGCTGTATTGCGGTGCAGGCCAGCGCGAAGCGCTGAAACACCGATCCCACCATGCTTGCTCATCTCGTCCATCAACTTCCTCACTTGCGCATCCTTGACCACGCTCCCGGCTCCTCCCATCTCGAAGAGCCGGGATTGTGGACCTCTGGCACGGCTCCAGCCGACGCCAGACCTTGGCTAGATTGCACAGGTGTAGTTGTCGCCAGTGCACAGGACTAATTGTCGCTGCGCAGGCTTCCCTGTCGGCCCCGGGCTCTCGTCCGCCGGACCGACCTCTCAAGGTGTTCAGCACGCCACCTGCCCATAGCCGCTCCAAAGAAAAAGGAGCGGTGGGCTTTGTGCCCACCGCTCCTTGAATAGATGCAGCTCTTCTCCGTATCCTCAAGCACCCCCGTGAGCGGGAGAGGCCGTCCAGTCCCCAGGGTCGTACCCGAGGAAGCGGACAACCCTCTCCCGGAGTTCGGCCCGCGGCGCAGTCTCCCCGGTCTCCCAGCTCTTTATGGTCGCTCCCGAGACGCCGAGCGCCGTGGCCGCCTCCCTTCGGACGAGCCCTTGGAGGAGCCTGGCTTTCTTGAGATGATCGCCCAAGGTCCGCGGCTCCCGCGGACACCCGCTTGGGGGCGGCATTGAGGCGGTTAGACGCAGATGGTAAAAGGGCAACTCGTCCCCCGGGAGAGGGGGAGACACCAGGTCTGTCATCCTGAACGAAGTGAAGGATCTGGGAGGAGGAGCGCCCACCACCCAGGTTCTTCGCTGTGCTCAGAATGACAGGGCTGGAGGTTTTTCTCCCCTCTCCCAGCGGGGGGCGGTAGGGAGAGGGGAGAGGGGGACGGGGGGTGAGGATTCACGGGCTCGGCCTGGCCGGCCTCTCCCGCGCATACAGCGCCTCCCAGTGGGGCCGGCCGCGGCGGACCTGGTGGATGCGGCCGCTGTGGGCCAGGCGCCGGAGCACGATCGAGACCCGGCGCGGATCGACCCGGCTGCGTAGGAGCTCCCCGAACCGCGCTTCGACCTCCTGGGTCACCCACTTGGTCCCGAAGCGCTCCGGGACCGGCCCCTGGAGAACCCGCGCGACCATCCGCGCCAGCTTCGGCTTGCCAGGCCCGAGATTGTCCATCTCGGCAGTCATCGGGAGGACCGCGCGGCTGCCGAGGCTCGACAAGGTGCCGGCGATCGCCTGGAGCTGCTCGAAGTCCCGCGCCACCTTTTGGAGGTCGGCGGCGTGACGGGCGCGCTCGGCGCGGTGATGCTCCTCCTGCTGGGCGTGATGGGCTTCCCGATCCGTGTGGAAGGCGATCTGGGCCTTGAGACGGGCCAACGCATCGGCGATGGACAAGTGCGTGCTCATGAAGCGCTCCTCGTTTGCGTCAACGGCTCCCCGGTTGGCGTCAAGTGAGCCTCTGCTTGCAGCGTCTGGGAAGATCGGGACGCCTGCGGATGATAATTTCGCGACATTATCACGGATCCGGGATGCCGGTGTCGAAAGACTTGGCGTCTCGTCGGCTTGTGGAGGGCTCGCAGGAGGCGTAAGTGATGCGAATTAGGAAGGATTGGCGACATTTACTTCTTATTAGGCAACCGAGGTCTGTTAATTTGCGCCTTACTGGGCGGAGGTGGCGCCGTTGGATGGCTCAGTTGCGTCGTTATTGGACTGACGGTGCCTTGCGGGGCGTTGTTTTGAGACGAATGAAGGCGAATTTGCTTCGCCTGGACGCTGATTGGCGACATCCAGCCAAGTCTTGGATGCCGGCGATCGTTGTGGTGTCGCCTAATAAGAGGGTGTCGCGGCTTCCATCTCTTCCCTCGCGACATCCGGATTGGCGTCGCCCTTCTGGGCCGACCTCTCGATCCAGTGGCGCTCCCTCTCGAAGGGATAGGTCGGAAGGTGCAGCTTGCGGCGCCGCTCGGGGGCGGCGACGGCCGTCCAGTCGATCGTCGCCCCGGCGAGCCACAGCCGTGCCAAGGCGCCGAGCAGGAAGGCGAGGTCCTCCTGCGGGTCCTCAAGACGCGGCAGCAGCTCCGCGGCGGCGTCATCGGCACCCGCCCCCTCCTGTACGCCGCCCAGCAGCCGGCGCGGATCGCGCGAGCGCAGGGCCGTGAGAGCGTCCTCCCGGCTGTTGCAGACCAGCGCGCGACGGCAGGGGAAGGCGCGGCGGCCGGTCTGGAGCGTATGGGCCACGTCCGCGAGATCCGCCTCGGGGTGCCGCTCCAGCCAGTCCGCCAGGTCGTCCGTCCACCGCTCCAGAGCCGTGGCGGTCCTGGCCGAGAGCACGAGGAGCTGCCAGGGACGCGAGGGAGCCGAGGGCTGGCGTAGCGGGGCCTCCTCCAGCACCATGTGGACGTTGGTGCCGCCCATGCCGAAGGAGCTGACGCCGGCGCGGCGTGGTACATCGCGCCTCGGCCAATCGCGCAGCCTGGTGTTGACGTAGAACGGGCTGCCGGCGAAGTCGATCTCCGGGTTCGGCGTCTCGAAGTGGAGGCTCGGCGGGATCTCCCCGCGCTCCACGGCGAGGGTGGCCTTGATCAGCCCGGCGACGCCCGCGGCCGACTCCAGGTGGCCGACGTTGGTCTTGATCGAGCCCAGAGCGCAGAAGCCCCGGGCCTGGGTGCCGGTGCGGAAGGCCCGGGTCAGGGCTGAAACTTCGATGGCATCGCCCAGCGGCGTGCCGGTGCCGTGCGCCTCGACGTAGGCGACCGTCTCCGGGTCCACCCCGGCCAGCGCTTGCGCCAGGGCGATCACTTCGGCCTGCCCCTCGGCGCCGGGCGCGGTGTAGCCCACCTTGAGCGCCCCGTCGTTGTTGTAGGCCGAGCCGCGGATGACGGCGTGGATCGGGTCGCCGTCGGCCAGTGCGTCCTCCAGGCGCTTGAGCACGACGACGCCTACGCCGCTGCCGGAGGGTGCGCCCTGGCCCCGGGCGTCGAAGGCGCGGCAGCGGCCGTCCGGCGCGGGGTGCGCGAGGGAGAGGCGCACGCCGCCCGCGACCGCCAGCGTGCACTGGCCGGAGAGCAGGTTCTGGCAGGCCAGGTGCGCGGCCACCAGCGAGGTCGAGCTGGCGGTCTGCACGTCGAGCGCCGGGCCGCGCAGGTCGAGGTGATAGGCGACCCGCGTGGCGAAAAAGTCGCGGTCGTTGGCGAGGAGGAGCCGGAGCGGGTCGGCGCCGAGCCGCGGGTGGTCCATGAGGTGGCTCACCAGGTAGGCCGGCAGGCCCGAGCCAGCGAAGACGCCGACCCACTCCGGCCGGTCCTCGTCGGGCACATAGCCGGCGCTCTCCAGCGCCTCCCAGGCGCACTCCAGGAAGAGCCGGAGCTGCGGGTCGAGGATCTCGGCCTCGCGCGCCGACAGGCCGAAGAAGGAAGCGTCGAACAGCTCGACCCCTTCGACCGCCGCGGCGCTCGCGTCGACGCCGCCGCGCAGGTTGGACCAGAGCTCCTCCACGCCGTTCGCGCCGGGGAAGCGCCCCGCCATGCCGATGATGGCGATGCCTTCGCTCTTCTGCCGCCGGGCCAGGGCGCGCACGCGCCGCAGGAGGGGATCGTCTTCCCGGTCTCCGAGATGGCGGGCGAGGCGGGCGACGGTCGGGAAGCGGAAGAGGTCGACGACCGGGATCTCCCGCCCGAGAGCGGCGCGCAGCCTCTGGTGCGCCCGCACGACCAGCAGGGAGTGGCCGCCGAGGTCGAAGAAGTTGTCGTCACGCCCGACGCGGTCGACTCCCAGC
>JBKKAU010000893.1:0-1422 GCA_046714475.1 Thermoanaerobaculia bacterium | reverse complement strand
GCCCGCGGGTCCGTGGATCCCACTTCGTCGAGCACCCAGAGGGCGTTGCGGATGGCGGCCAGAGGGTTCCTGAGCTCGTGGCCGAGCATGGCGAGGAACTCGTCCTTGCGGCGGTCGGCATCGGCTTGGCGCCGCAACAGGTCGCGGACCTCGTACTGGCGCCGGCGGGCGCGGAGCGCGGCCTGGACGGCGCTGGTCAGCGTGTCGAAGCGGACCGGACGCTCCAGGATGGTGGCGTTGCTCAAGGGACCGAGGGCCTCCAGGACGTCGGCGGCGGTGCCGCCGCCGCGGCTGAAGACGATCAGCGGCAGGTCCGACCACGGCTCCTGGCGTCCGAGCACCTCGAGCAGGCCGTTGACGGTCCAGGGCTGGAGCGCCTCTTCGGTCAGGACGACCAGGCCGGCCCCGGCGTCGACCTCGCGGAACAGCGCCTCCGAGTCGGAGCAGGCCCAGGGCGCGAACCCCTGCCTTTCGAGGATCTGGCAGGCCAGGGCCGCGTCGCGTCCGGTGGGCGCCAGGATCAGGATGCGTTCTTCGTTGGTTGGCCCGTTCGTCATTCCACGGCTCGAGAATCTCCGCCATTCGAAGACTGCGCGGCAGCGTTGGCTCCAAAGATCAACTGTCTCCCGCCCAACACTCCCTGGAACTCATGAAGCGTATCTCCCACCCTGACCCCTGGCCCCAGACGCAGCTCGCGGACGGTCCGCTCATGATTTCCCGTCCGTTTCTTGACCACCGAGATGGCCTGGCGGACGCTGCCGAAAGCTTCGAAGTAGCGGAGGAGGATGATGTTGTCCGATAGATAGGTCAGATCGATGGGCGACTCGAGGTCCGAGCCGACCAGGCCGTGTTGGGCGAGGACCAGGAACGTGAGCACCCCCTGCTGGTTGAGGTACGAGAGCAGCTCGTGGAGGTGAAGGGTGAGGAACCGCTCCTCGGGCATGGCATGGCGATAGCCGTTCAGGCTGTCGATCACCACCATCCGGCAGCCCTGCAGGACGGCCTGTTGCACGGTCCGCGAGAACTCGCCGGGAGCCAGCTCGGCGGGATCGATCTGGCGCAGGGTGATCCGGCCGCTCTCCAGATGGCCGCCGACCTCCAGGCCGAGGCCCTCCGCGCGGATGCGCCAGGTGTCCGGCGACTCGTCGAAGAGGTAGACCGACACGGGCTCGCCACGGTCCGCCGCCGCCTTCACGTACTGCGTGGTGATCACCGTCTTGCCGACGCCCGAAGGGCCGAGGAGCATGGCGCTCGTCCCGCGGTCCAGACCGCCGCCGAGCAGCTTGTCCAGCTCCGGCAGGCCGCTCGGAACCGTCCCCCGTTCGAACGGCTGGTGATGCTCGGCGGCCACGAGACGGGGATAGACGGCGAGCCCGCCGGTCGTGATGCTGAAATCATGGAAGCCGTCGCGGAACTTGATGC
>JBKKAU010000892.1:0-1759 GCA_046714475.1 Thermoanaerobaculia bacterium | reverse complement strand
CTACAAAGAAGGGCGCCCTCCGGGCTACCCTCCCCCTTCTCCCTGCCAAAGTTAGCGCCTAGAGGGGACGGGGGTGAGGGCTCTTCGGGAAGGCCCGCCCTTCCGCCTCTGTTACAATCCTGGACGGGAGCAGCGCCGAGCCTCGCCCCGCCTGCTCATCCCACCCGTACGACAAGACTCGATCGGGCTTCCGTAGCCCCGCGGACGCTTCCGCGGCACAGTCGGACCCGGTCTGGAGGATCGCCCTGATGGCAGCACGACGCATGATGAACCGCCTCTACTACTTCACGATCGAGGACGAGAGCATCCTCTCCGAGTCCTTCGCGCAGCTTGACAAAGAGGTCTACGCCATCACCTACAAGGTGACCGGCACCGAAGACGTCTTCGTCACCACCAGCGAGACCAAGGACGCGATGGACCGCCACGACATCCCGTACAACCTGCTCGCCGAGGAGGACGGCTCGAAGATCGCCGTCTACCACTCGCCGCTGTCGCGCGAGGAGCTGGGCGACTACGAGGACGCGGTGCGGGCGCTCGCCCTGGCCTTCCGCGCCATCGCCGTGGCCTGCGTCGGCGTCAACGGCGAGAGCAACCTCGGCTTCGACCTGACCAACGGCGGCGCCAAGCACTACACCTACTTCACCGCCCCCGCCGGCCACACCTTCATCTGGCGCCTGTTCCACGAACGCCAGGACGCGGTCGACTTCCTCTCGAAGCTGACCGCCAACGAGAAGAAGGCGGTCGAGTGGGCCGAGTCGATCCCGCTCAACTCGTCCAAGGAGCTCAAGTCGTACCATTGAGCGTCAACCTGCCGCTCTTCGAGCCGACCTATAGCGTCTCCCAGCTCTGCGGGGAGATCCGCGACTTCCTGTCCGAGGCCTTCTCCGGGGTCTGGGTCGTGGGCGAGGCGCAGCGCGTCCGCCCCAGCGCCCGCGGCCATCTCTACTTCGAGCTGGTCGAAAAGGGCGAGCGCGACGAGATCGTCGGCAAGCTGGACGCCGTCATCTGGAAGACCGACTACCAGAAGGTGCGGAAGATGCTCGCCGCCACCGGCCAGGACCTCGCCGACGGCATGCAGATCCGCGTCCGCGGCGGCGTCGACTTCTACGGCCCCGGCGGACGCCTGCAGCTCTGCATCCGGGAGGTGGACCCCACCTTCACCCTGGGGATGCTGGAGCTGCGGCGGCGCGAGACGCTCGCGGCTCTCCAGGCCGCCGGGCTGATGGAGAAGAACCGCGCCCTCGGCCTCCCCGACCTGCCGCTGTCGATCGCGCTGATCACCTCGCACGGCAGCGCCGCCTACCACGACTTCCTTTCCGGGCTGTCCGAGAGCGGCTACGGGTTCCGGGTGCTCTTCGTCCACGCCGCGGTGCAGGGCAAGGAGGCGGAGCGCGAGGTGGTCTCGGCGTTCCGCGCGCTCGCCGGCCTGCCGATCGACTGCGCCGTGCTGATCCGTGGCGGCGGCTCGCGCAGCGACCTCGCGGTCTTCGACTGCCGCGCCATCGCCGAAGCGGTCGCGCACGCACCGTTCCCGGTGCTGACCGGCCTCGGGCACGAGATCGACCAGTCGATCTGCGACCTGGTGGCGCACACCTCGTTCAAGACCCCGACCAAGGTCGCCGAGTTCCTGGTCGGGCAGGTGGCGGGCATGGAGCAGGCGTTCATCAACCTCCGCCGGGCGCTGCTGCGCGAGGCGCTGGAGCCGCTGCGCTCCGGCCGCGAGGCGCTGGGCCGCGCCGAACGCGGCGTGCAACTGGCG
>JBKKAU010000891.1:0-4979 GCA_046714475.1 Thermoanaerobaculia bacterium | reverse complement strand
GCTCTGGTTGGAGCGGGTGCCATCAACGTCAACAGGGCCAGTAAGGCCTAAGCAAGCGGAGCGAACGAGTGACCGAAGACAAGCCTCGCCTCAAGTGGTTCAGCACCGTGTTTCTTCTCGGAACCCTCCTAGTTGCTCTGGTCGGTACCCCCTGGTACATCCTGGAGTACGGTCTGGGCTGGCCCGAGACCATCACGTTCCTCGTGCTCTGGCTTTGCGTGGGGCTGTCGGTCACCGCCGGCTACCACCGGCTATTTTCGCACAAGACCTATCAGGCGGCCTGGCCGGTGCGCCTGTTCTACCTGATCTTCGGCTCCGCGGCGCTGGAGAACTCGGTCGTGGCCTGGTCGGCGGACCACCGCGTCCACCACTCCCACGTCGACCACGACCGCGATCCCTACAACATCCAGCGCGGCTTCTGGTGGGCCCACATCGGCTGGATCTTCTACGAGAACGAGAAGCCGAGCCGCACCGTGGTGCGGGACCTCGTGGAAGATCCTCTCGTGCGCTGGCAGGAGCGCTGGTACGGCCTGATCGGCATAACCGTCGCCTTCGGCATCCCGCTCGTGGTGGGGCTGCTGACCGGCCGCGTGCTGGGCTGCCTGCTGATCGGCGGCGTGCTGCGCATCGTGGCGAGCCATCACACGACGTTCTTCATCAACAGCCTCTGCCACATGATCGGGCGGCAGCCCTACAGCCGCGAGCACAGCGCGCGGGACAGCCCGCTCATGGCCGTCCTCGCCTTCGGTGAGGGCTACCACAACTACCACCACAGCTTCCCGTTCGACTACCGCAACGGCATCAAGCGGTGGCACTTCGACCCGGCCAAGTGGTTCATCTACCTGCTCTCCAAGGTGGGGCTCGCCTACGACCTCCGCCGCGCGCCCGAAGCCGCCATCCTCAAGGCCAAGGTCGAGGTGCAGTTCGAGACGGCCCAGGAGACGATCCTGCGGGTGGGCAGCGACCTGCGCGAGCGCTATGAGGCGCGTCTGCACGACGCCTACACGCGGTTGCAGACCGCCCTCCAGGAGCTGCGCACGCTGCAGCGCCGGCCCGCCAAGGAGGCGGCTGACGAAGTGGACGCGCTGCCGCACGAGACGCGGGTAGGGCTCACCTATCATGCCGTGGAGCAGGCTCTCCAGGAGTGGAAGCAGCTCCTGCGGCAGATGAACCAGCCTCCCGCCGCGACGGCCTGATCTCGATCCAGGGGCGCGCGGCAGCGTCGCGCGCCCTTCTCCCTCCTCCCGAGCCCTCCGCGGCCCGTGTTAGCATCCCCTCCCGACAATCACGGTACTTTCGCGACGACGGTCCCGGTCCCGTCCGAGGAGATCTCATGCCTTCGTTCCGTTCCAGACGTCCCCTGGTCCTCTGTTCCCTGGCGTTCCTCCTGGTCTCCGGTATCGCCGGCGTGGCGTGCTCCCAGACTCCCGCCGCCGGGTTGTCCGAAGCGATCCAGGCCACGGCGGCCTCCCTGCGGGACGGCGCCATGGCGGGGACGCGGGCGTTCGAATTCACCCGCTCGCTGACGCTCGAGGCCGGTCCGCGGCTCGCGGGGTCGCCGGGAGACCGGGCCGCGGTCGCCTGGGGGGTCCGGACGCTGAAGGAGTTGGGGTTCAGCAACGTCCGCGCGGAGAAGGTCACGGTGCCGCATTGGGTGCGCGGCGCGGAGTCGGGAGAGATCACCGCGCCTCACCCGCATCCGGTCGTGCTGGCGGCGCTCGGCGGCAGCGTCGCGACACCGGAGGGGGGCATCGAGGCCGAGGTGGTCGAGGTGGCGGACCTCCAGGCGCTGGCCGCCCTCGATCCGGCCAAGGTCCGGGGCAAGATCGTCTTCATCAACACCCGCATGGAGCGGACCCGGGGCGAGGAGGGCTATTCGCGAGCCGTCCTCGTACGCGCGACCGGTGCGTCCGAGGCGGCGCGCCGCGGCGCCGTCGCGGTGGTGATCCGCTCGATCGGCACCGACAACAACCGTCTCCCCCACACCGGCGGCATGCGCTACGAGGAGGGCGTGCCGAGGATCCCGGCGGCGGCGCTGTCCATTCCTGACGCCGACCTGCTCGCGGCGCAGGTAGCCACGGGCAAGCGGGTCACCTTCCGTCTGAAGCTCGGCGGCCGCTATCTCGACGACGCCGAGTCCGCCAACGTGATCGGCGAGGTCGTCGGGCGCGAGGCGCCGCAGGAGATCGTGCTGCTGGCCTGTCACCTCGACTCCTGGGACCTGGGGATGGGGGCCGTCGACGACGGCGCGGGCTGCGGTATCGTCATCGAGGCGGCGCGCCGCATCGGCGAGCTCCGGGTGAAGCCCCGGCGGACGATCCGCGTCGTCCTCTACGCCAACGAGGAGTTCGGCCTCTCGGGCGCCCGCGCCTATGCCGAGGCCCACGCCGGCGAGTTGGCCAACCATGTCCTCGCCGGCGAGTCCGACTTCGGGGCCGACCGCATCTGGAAGATCGGGTCGCGGGTCGCCCCGGCCGCGTTGCCGGTGATCGGCGAGATCGCCCGGCTGATCGCGCCTCTGGGCGTCGAGCAGGGGGACAACAACGCCAGCAGCGGCGGCGCCGACCTGATCCCGCTGCAGCCGGCGCACGTCCCGGTCCTCTCCTTCACGCAGGACGCGACCCGCTACTTCGACTGGCATCACACCGCCAACGACACCCTGGACAAGATCGATCCCAAGGCCCTGGACCAGAACGTCGCGGTCTGGGCGGCCGCGGCCTACGTCGCCGCCGAGGCGCCGACGATCTTCGGGCCGGCCCCGGACTACGTGGAGGAGGCGGAGTAGAGCGGCCGGCTGGCGCGCATGAAGATCGGCCAGCGGACGCTCCGGGGCTCCGCCGGATCGCCCCAGGCGGCGGCGAGGTCGCCCCGGACTTGGGCGATCGGGTCCTCTCCGGTCTCCTTCCGATAGCGCTGGCTGGCCGACCAGGTACGGGTGTAGAGGATGAACCGTTCGAGGTCCATCCGCGCCACGTACTCCAGCCGGGGCGTCTCCACCTCGGGGAAGGGGAACGGGATGGTCCGGTACTCCTCGTCCACCCAGCGCCGCTCGGGGGGCCAGTACGGGCCGACGATCCGCCGCGCCAGCTCGTCGATGATGCGGTCGACCTCCGGCGTGACCCGCGCCAGGTTGTAGGTCCAGACCGCGATCGCGCCGCCTGGCGCCAGAACCCGCCGCGCCTCGGCGAAGAAGCCTTCGAAATCGAACCAGTGGAACGCCTGGGCGACGGTGACCAGGTCGACGGTCCCGCCTTCGATCCCCGACCGCTCGGCGGCGGCTGTCCGGTACTCGACGCGTGGATGGGGGAGGGAGTGCGCGAGTTGCTGCGGGCTCGCGTCGGTCGCGATCACCCGCTCGAAGCGGTCCGCCAGCCCGACCGCCGCCTGGCCGTTGCCGGTGCCGCAGTCCCAGGCCAGCCCGCGCTCGTGGGGGAGTGAGGCCACCCACTCGAACAGCTCCGGCGCATAGCTGGGCCGGTACGAGGCATAGTCCGAGGCGTGCCCCGAAAAGTGATCTTTGAATCCTGTCTCCGTCATAGGCTCTCCAAAGAAATTCCTTACCCCAACTCGCGAGCGATCTCGGAGCGGAAGCGGAAGACGATCCGCGTCACGAACAGTATGGCGACCGTCGAGAGGCCCAGGGTCAGTCCCCACCAGAGGCCGCGCGGTCCGAGCCCCTCGCGGAAGGCGAGGTACCAGCCGCCGGGCAGGCCCAGCAGCCAGAAGCCGACCAGGGCGATGGCGGCGGGGACCGTGGTGTCCGCCGCGCCCCGGAGCACGCCGGACGAGACCACCTGGACACCGTCGAAGACCTGGAACACCGCCGCGATCGGCAGCAGCGCCGCGGCGACCGCGAGCGTCGCCTCGTCCTCTGTATAGAGACTGGAGAGCAGGCGCGGCACGGTCGCGAAGATCGCCGCGGAGAGGGTCATCACTCCGGCGCCCACGGACAGGCAGACGGCGGCTGACCGGCGCGCCCCCGGCATGTCCCGCCGGCCGATGGCGTTGCCCACGCGGGTGGCGGCGGCTCCCGAGATGCCGAGCGGCACCATGAAGGCGAGGGCGATCAGGTTGAGGGCGATCTGGTGCCCGGCGAGCTCGGAGACCCCCATCCGTCCCATGAGCAGGGCGACCGTGAGGAAGAGGCACAGCTCGAGCGAGTTGTGCAGGCCGATCGGCAGCCCCAACCGGAGCAGGCGCGCGTGGTGCCGCAGCGACACCGCCGCGGCCGTGAAACCGCTCCAGTAGGGGCGGAGCGCTCGCCGCGAAGCGACCAGCAGGCAGAGGAACATCACCCATCGGGAGGCGGCGCTGGCATGGGCCGCCCCCGCGACCCCCAGGGCCGGGGAGCCGAAATGTCCGAAGATCAGGGCGTAGTTGACGACGATGTTGACCAGGTTGCCGAGCACGATGGCCACGATCGCGGGGCGTACCAGGCTCATCGCCTGGATCGTCTGCCGGAAGACGCCGAACAGGAGAAAGGCCAGGTTTCCCCAGGAGATCGCCCGGATGTAGGCCGCCGCCTCGTCGAGGATCTCGGGCTGCTGCCCCAGGAAGCGGAGCAACGGCCGCGTCTCCAACATGGCCAGGGAGATCGGTACGACGAGCGCCGCCGCCAGGACGATGCCGCGCTGGAGGTGGGCGCCGATCGCCGGACGGTCGTCGGCGCCGAAGGCCTGCGCCATCAACGGGTCGAGCGCGGAGAGGATCCCCGAGCAGAGCATGAGCAGCGTGATGCTGACGACGTTGCCGAGCGCGCCGGCGGCGAGCGCCGCCGCCGAAAGGTGCCCCAGCATCATGGTATCCACCGTACCCATCAGCATCAGGCCGATGTATACCGTCGCGACGGGGACCGCCAGGCGGACCGCCGCCTCCAGCTCCTGCCGAACGGGACGGGATCGGGTCATGGGCCTAGAGAGGTCGTGGGTCCGTTGCCCCCTTTAGCGACATCGTGTTCGCGCCGTAGGCGCTGCTAGTAG
>JBKKAU010000890.1:0-1043 GCA_046714475.1 Thermoanaerobaculia bacterium | reverse complement strand
GGACCGCAGGGATCACCTCCAGGGGGTCTTCGGCGAACAGGGCGACGCGGGTACCGCGGCCGGCGCCGCGCGCGCGCAACAGGGCGGCGACGCCGCCGGCGCGGTCGTCCAGCTGCCGGTAGGTCAGACTGCGCCGGGGGCCCTCCACCGCCACGCGGCCGGGGAAGGCGGAGACGGCCCGGCGGACCATGCGGTGGACCGGCTCGTGGCGGCCGGGGCTCTTCCTGGGCGTGGCGTCCATCAACAATCCTCGAGATCCTCGTTGAAGTCGTCGATTGCGCCGCGGGCGTGCTCCGGGCGCGCCAGGGACAACGTGGAGAGGCGCCGGTCGGGATCGCCGATCATGGCGTCGAGAACCGCGCGGAAGTGCTCCAGCAGGCGGGCGATCGTGCCGTCCTCGAACAGGTCGGTGTTGTATTCGAGCAGCCCGCCGATCTCGTCGCCGCTTTCGGTCAGATAGAAGCTCATGTCGAACTTGGCCGAGCCGCCGTGGATCGGGAACGGAGTGAGGGTCAGGCCGGAGCTCTCTCGGGTCTGCAGCGGGAAGTTGTGCAGGACGAGCATCACCTGGAAGAAGGGGTTGTGGCTGCGGTCGCGCTCCGGCCGCAGCTCCTCCACCAGGCGGGAGAACGGCAGGTCCTGGTGGGCGTAGGCGCCGAGCGTGGTCTCGCGCACCCGGCCGAGGAGCTCGCGGAAGGAGGGGCCGCCTCCCAGGCCGGTGCGCAGCACCAGGGAGTTGACGAAGAAACCGATCAGCCCTTCGACCTCGCGCCGGCCGCGGTTGGCCACGTCGGTGCCCACCACCACGTCGTCCTGTCCGCAGACCGCGCGCAGCAGGACCTTGAAGGCGGCGAGAAGCCCCATGAAGGGGGTGGCCCCCTCGGCGCGGCAGAGGGCGCGCAGGCCGTTGGCCGCAGCCGCGGGCAGACGCCAGGCGCGGGTGGCGCCGCGCGTGCTCTGCACCGGCGGGCGGCGGCGATCGGTGGGGAGCTCGAGGGCCGGGACATCGGCGAGCGCGTCTATCCAATAGCGGAGCTGTGCGT
>JBKKAU010000889.1:0-5297 GCA_046714475.1 Thermoanaerobaculia bacterium | reverse complement strand
CCTATGGCGAGCTGGACCGCCGGGCGAACCGCCTGGCGCACCGCCTGCGGCGGCTCGGAGTCGGACCCGAGACCGTGGTCGCCGTGCTGCTCGAGCGCTCGCCCGAGCTGGCGGCGGCGCAGATCGGGATCGCCAAGTCCGGCGGCGCCTTCCTCCCCCTCGACCCGGCCTGGCCCGACGAGCGGCTGGCCCTGGTGCTGGAAGACGCCGGGGCCGCCGCCGTGCTGACGGTCGAACGGCTGGCCGGCCGGATCGCGGCTGCCACCCCCATCGTCCGTCTCGATGATGAAGAGGCCGTAGCGAGCGACGGTCCCCCGCCGCCTCTGGGGGAGCCCGGCAACCTCGCCTACGTGATCTACACCTCCGGCTCGACGGGGCGCCCCAAGGGGGTCGCGGTGCCGCGGGCCACGTTCGCCAACCTGATCGACTGGCACCACCGCTCCTGGCCGATCGCTCGGGGGGAGCGCGCCAGCCTGGTCGCCGGCCCGGCGTTCGACGGCTCGGTCTGGGAGCTGTGGGCCGCGCTCGCCGGCGGCGCCACGGTCTGCGTTCCCGACGAGGAGACCCGGCTCTCGCCGCCGCGCCTCGCCGCCTGGCTGCGCGACGAGCGCATCGCCCACTGCTTCCTGCCCACCCCGGTGGCGGAGGCGCTGCTCGCCGTCCCCGAGGCGGCCTCCCTCGGGCTCTCGGCCCTGTTCACCGGCGGCGACCGGCTGCACCGCGTGGCGCGGCGCGACCTGCCGTTCCCCGTCGCCAATTTCTACGGCCCGACCGAGACCACGGTCGTCGCGACCTGCGCGCCGGCGGTTGCCGGCGAGGAGCATGACCCCGCCGTGGGCCGGCCGATCGCCAACGCGCGGGTCTACGTGCTCGACGGCCGCCTGCGGCCGGTCCCACACGGCGTGCCCGGGGAGCTGTGCGTGGGCGGCGGCATCCTGGCGCGCGGCTACCTCGGCCGGCCGGGCGCGACCGCGGAGGTCTATCTCCCGGACGCCTTCGCCGAGCGGTTCGGCGAGGCCGGGGCGAGGATGTACCGCACCGGCGACCTGGCCCGCCACCGGCCCGACGGTCAGCTGGAGGTGCTCGGGCGGGTGGACCGCCAGGTGAAAGTGCGCGGCGTCCGCATCGAGCTGGGAGAGATCGAGGCGGTGCTGGCCGGGCATCCGGGGGTGGAGCGGTGCGCGGTGGCGGTGCGGCCCGACGCGGCGGGACGGTCAAGCTTGGCGGCTTACGTCGTGCCCGCCTCTCCGGGCGTGACGGCCGAGGAGCTGAGGCGGCACTTGCGGGGGGCGTTGCCCGCGCCGATGGTGCCCTCGTCGTTGACGTTCCTGGAGGCGCTGCCGGTCACCGCCAACGGCAAGGTCGACCTGGAGGCGCTACCCGAGCCCGAGGCGCCGACCTTGGCCGCCGCCTACGTGCCGCCGCGCAACGAGACCGAGAGGCGGATCTCCGAGGTCTGGGCCGAGGTGCTGGGGATCGAGCGCGTCGGCGTCCAGGACAACGTCTTCGACCTTGGCGGGCACTCCCTGCTGCTCGCCGATGCGCAGGCGCTGCTCTGTGAGCGGCTTGCCCGGGACGTGCCTCTCTCCAAGCTGTTCGAGCACCCCACGGTCGCCGCCCTCGCCACCTGGCTGGCCGGCGACGAGTCGCCCGCCGGCTCCGCCGAGGCGAGCCGCGACCGCGCCCGCCTGCAGCGCCAGGGCCTCGCCCTGCAGCGCCAGCGGCTGGCGCGGAGGACGGAGCCCTCGTGAGTGAAGTCATCGAAGGGCTCGACGTCGCCATCGTCGGCATGGCCGGCCGCTTTCCCGGCGCCGCCGACCTCGACGCGTTCTGGCGCAACCTGCGCGACGGCGTCGAGTCGATCTCGTTCCCGTCCGACGAGGAGCTGCTGGCGCTCGGCGTCGACCCCGCGCTGCTGCGCGAGCCGGGGTTCGTGCGCGCCGCGGCGACGGTGCCGGACATCGACCTTTTCGACGCCCCCTTCTTCGGCGTCTCGCCGCGCGAAGCGGAGCAGATGGACCCGCAGCACCGGCTGTTCCTGGAGCACGCCTGGGAGGCTCTGGAGGCGGCCGGCTACGACCCGGCCGACCTCACGGACAAGCTGGCGGGGGTCTATGCCGGCTCCGGGCTCAACGCCTACGTGCTGTTCCACCTGCTGCCGAGCGGCACGGGGCTGGCGAACATCCTCCAGCTCACGATCAGCAACGAGAAGGACTTCCTGGCGACCCGCGTCTCCTACAAGCTGGACCTCCGGGGGCCGAGCGTCAAAGTCCAGACCGGCTGCTCGACGTCGCTGGTGGCCTGTCACCTCGCCTGCCAGGCCCTGCTCGCCTACCAGTGCGACGTGGCGCTCGCCGGCGGCGTCTGCCTGCAGCTGCCGCAGCAGGTCGGCCACGTCTATCAAGAGGGCGGCGTGCTGTCGCCGGACGGCCACTGCCGCGCCTTCTCGGCCCAGGCCCGGGGGACGACCAGCGGCAGCGGCCTGGGCATCGTGGTCTTGAAGCGGCTGGCCGACGCGCTCGCCGACGGCGACACGGTGCGCGCGGTCATCAAGGGGTCGGCGATCAACAACGATGGCGCCGCCAAGATCGGCTTCACCGCCCCCAGCGCCGACGGCCAGGCGCGGGTGATCGACATGGCGCAGGCCGCGGCGGGGATCGAGCCGCGCTCGGTCTCCTATGTCGAGGCGCACGGCAGCGGCACGCCGCTGGGCGACCCGATCGAGGTGGCGGCGCTCACCCGCGCCTTCCGCGCCGGCACGGACGACCGGGGCTTCTGCGCCCTGGGTTCGGTCAAGACCAACATCGGCCACCTGGACACCGCGGCGGGCATCGCCAGCCTGATCAAGACGGCGCTCGCGCTGGAGAACCGGCAGATCCCGCCGAGCCTGCACTTCGAAGAGCCCAACCCGGCGATCGACTTCGCGTCGAGCCCGTTCTATGTCAGCGCCGCGCTCGCCGACTGGCCGGCGGGGGAGACGCCGCGCCGCGCCGGCGTCAGCTCGTTCGGCATCGGCGGCACCAACGCCCACCTGGTCCTGGAGGAGGCGCCGGAGCCCGCGCCTTCGAGCCCGCCGCGGCCGTTGGAGCTGCTGCTGCTGTCGACGCGGTCCGCGGCGGCGCTGGAGCGGGCGACCGACAACTTGGCCGGGCGCATGGAGACTCACAACCTCTCCGACATCGCCTGGACCCTCCAGGCCGGCCGCCGCCGTTTCGCGCACCGGCGGATGCTGGTCTGCCGGAGCGGCGCCGACGCGGCCGAGGCCCTGCGGTCCCGCGACCCGCAACGGCTTCTGGGGGCGGTCGAGGAGACGGCCGACCGTGGCGTCGCGTTCCTGTTCCCCGGCCTGGGCGATCACTATCCCGGGATGGGGGCGGGGCTCTATCGCGACGAGCCGGTGTTCCGGCGCGAGATCGACCGTTGCGCCGAAGTGCTGGCCCCTTGGATGGACCTCCGGCAGGCGATTCTCGCGGAGCGTGAAGGCGAGGGCGGGATCGACCTGCGGCGGATGCTCGGGCGCTCCGCGGCGCAGGGGACCGGCCTGTCGCGCACCGCGCTCGCCCAGCCCGCCCTGTTCGCGGTCGAGATCGCGCTGGCGGCGCTCTGGACGAGTTGGGGCGTGCGCCCGCGGGCGGTGCTCGGCTACAGCCTGGGCGAGTACGCCGCCGCCTGCGTGGCCGGGGTCTTCCCGCTGGAGGACGCGCTCCGGCTGGTCGCGGAGCGGGCGCGGATCCTCGACGCGGAGGTACCGCCGGGGGCCATGCTGGCGGTGCCGTTGCCGGAGGAGGAGACCCGCGCGCTGCTGGACGACCGGCTCTCGCTGGCGGCGGTGACAGGTCCCTCTCTCTCGGTGGTCGCCGGTCCGCCGGAGGAAGTGGAGAAGCTCGAGCGCCGGCTCGCCGACCGCGGGCTCGTCTCGCGCCGGCTCGCCACCACGCACGCCTTCCACTCCTGGATGATGGAGCCGGTCGCCGACCGGGTCGCCGGCCTTCTCGCGGGGGTGCGGCTCGCGCCGCCCTCCATCCCTCTCCTGTCCAACGTCACCGGCACCTGGCTGACGGACGAGCAGGCGACCGACCCGGCCTACTGGGCGGTCCACCTCTGCCGGCCGGTCCGCTTCGCGGCGGGCCTCGCCGAGCTCTGGCGGGACGACCTGGCGCTGGTCGAGGTGGGCCCGGGTCGGTCCCTGGGGAGCCTGGCGCTCCAGCACCCGGCCGCCGCGGAGATTGCCGGCGGTCCGGTGGTGCTCGCCTCGCTGCCCTCCGCCTGGGACCGGCAACCGGACGGCGCCTTCCTTCTCCATTCCCTTGGCAAGCTCTGGCTTGCCGGCGGGCGCATCGACTGGGCCGGCTTCAGGGCCGGAGAGCTGCGGCGGCGCGTGCCGCTGCCGGCCTATCCCTTTGAGCGCCGCCGGTATTGGGTCGGGGTACAAGCCGCCGCCGAGCCCGTTCCTCCCGTTGCGGAAGCGGCGCCGGTCCCGCTCCATACCCGGCCCAACCTCCGCAACGCCTACGTTCCCCCCGCCTCGGAGCTGGAGCGGGCGGTGGCAGGCCTCTGGGAGCGGTTGCTGGGGGTCTCCGGGATCGGGCGGTACGACAACTTCTTCGAGCTCGGCGGCCACTCGCTGCTCGGCACGCAGCTCGTCAACCTGGCGCGCGGGGTGCTGGGGACGGAGCTGCCGCTCGGCGCCCTGTTCGAGACCCCGACGGTCGCCGGCATGGCCGAAGCCGTGGCCGCGGCGCGCGCCGCCGGCTCGCAGGGCGTGCCTCCCCTGGTCCCGGTGCCGAGGACGGGCGACCTGCCGCTCTCCTTCGCGCAGTCGCGGATGTGGTTCCTTCACCAGCTCGATCCCGGCTCGACGGCCTACAACATCCCGTTCGGCGTGCGTCTGCAGGGGCGTGTCGACCTGCCGGCGCTCGCTGCGAGCCTCACGGAGATCGCGCGCCGGCATGAGGTCCTGCGCACCCGCTTCCCGGCCACCGAGGGGCGTCCGGTCCCGGAGGTCCTGGAGCCCGCGCCGGTGCGGCTCCCCCTGGTGGACCTGAGCGCGCTTCCCTCCGCGGAAGCCGAGGCGTCCCGTCTGGCGGCCTGGAGCGCCGGGATCCGCTTCGACCTGGCGCGCGGGCCGCTGCTCTCCGTGCTGCTGCTGCGTCTCGCCGCGGACGACCACGCGCTGCTCTTGAACATGCATCACATCGCCTCGGACGGCTGGTCGATCGGCGTCCTCTTCGGCGAGCTGGCGGCCCTCTACGAAGGTCGTCCCCTGCCGCCGCTGCCGGTGCAGTACGCCGACTTCG
>JBKKAU010000888.1:0-2024 GCA_046714475.1 Thermoanaerobaculia bacterium | reverse complement strand
ATGGCTCACACTCGAGATCGCCGCCTCTGGAGTTTCTTCCTGGCCGAGGCCCCGGACCCGAACGTGAAACGACGCCTACTACCTGAACGCGCAGGGCTCCAACCAGCGGCTTAAGCGATCACGGATGTAAGCTTATCAGGCGAGCGGATAAGCTTATCTACTCACGACATGAGCTTATCGGCTGACCTGATAAGCTCAACTCGCGGCAAATAAGCTTACGCGGTCGCCGCATAAGGCTATCCGGTGAGCGGATAAGCTTATCTACTCACCGCGTGAGCTTATCGGCTGACCTGATAAGCTCAACTCGCGGCAGATAAGCTTACGCGGTCACCTCATAAGCTTATCAGGCGAGCGGATAAGCTTATCTACTCACGACATGAGCTTATCGGCTGACCTGATAAGGTCAACTCGCGGTAGATAAGCTTACGCGGTCACCTCGTAAGGTTATCCGATGAGCGGATAAGCTTATCAGCTCACGACATGAGCTTATCGGCTGACCTGATAAGGTCAACTCGCGGTAGATAAGCTTACGCGGTCACCTCATAAGGTTATCCGATGAGCGGATAAGCTTATCAGCTCACGACATGAGCTTATCGGCTGACCTGATAAGGTTAACTCGCGGTAGATAAGCTTACGCGGTCACCTGATAAGGCTATCCGTGAGCGGGTAAGCTTATCCGCTCACGACGTGAGCTTATCGGGTGACGCGATGGAGAGGCTTTGCGGCTTGGCGGCGGGACGAAAAGCGGGGACGTGCGGAGCACGTCCCCGGGGGTGAGCGGAAAACTTGTCCTACGAGGGGTCGGTGGCGGCGGCGGCCGGCTTTCCGGGCTTCTCCGGCGACTCCAGCCCCGGAGCGGTCTTGCGCGCCCAGCCCCGGAACGGCTGGAGGCCGAAATCGGCGAGCTTCTCCGCCCGGATGCCGTAGTGCTGCTTGACCGCCAGCTGCAGGATGGTGGCCAGCCGCTCCGCCTCTGTAAGGTGGGCCTTGAGCTGCTGGGTGGCCTCCTGCTTGCTGGCCGTGTAGAGGGCCTGCTGGTCGGCGACCTCCTGGATCCGGGCGAACAGCGCCTCGAAGCGGGCGCGGCTCGGCTCCAGGTGCTGGAGCTCCTCGCGGTTGCTGGTCAACCTCGCGAGCAGCCGCTGCAACCTCCCTACTCTCGTGTTCTTCTCCATGGTCTTTCTCCTTTCTGGGCCTGAGAGGCCCGGGTTCTCCGGAACCGGAATCGGCGCCGGTGACTTCGACCTGCTGAATGCGAGTACGATAGACGCATCCAGCATGCCTGTCAAGGATCTACTTGACAGGATCCAAGGATGGCGTCTATCCTATGCACATCGCGAAAGGAGATTGGGCATGTCCTCAGACCGTGAGATCCAGGCGAGGCGCAGGCAGGCCATCGTCGAGGTCCTGGCCGAAGACCCGAAGGTGTCAGAGCAGAAGGAGATGGTCGAGCGGCTGCGCGCGCGGGGGATTCCGGCGACGCAGTCGAGCATCAGCCGCGACCTCAAAGTCCTCGGGGCCGTGCGGACCCAGGGGTACTACGAGATTCCCTCCTGGAGCGAAGACGAGGAGGACGAGGAAGGCGTCTCGCCGTTCCGCAAGGTGATCCCCTTCGTCCGGGCGGTGAAGCCGGCCGGGCCGTACCAGACACTCGTCGTCACCGAGCCGGGCGCCGGGCGCGTGGTCGCCCAGGCCATTTCCGAATCCGAGTGGGAGGAGGTCGTCGGCACGATCGACGGCGACAGCAGCGTGCTGATCCTGACGGAGAACTTCTTCTTTCAACGGCTCGTGTACGAGCGGCTCAAGTACTTCCTGCGCTCCGACGAGGAGAGGGTGATCGTGGAGGGGGAATGAGCCAGACGAGGTGTCTCGAAAGGGTGAGCCGGCGGCGGGAAAGCCCTCACCCCCCTGGCCCCCCTCTCCCGTAAGTTCGAATCGGATGTTCCTTCCCTGGTTTGGGGCGCCCGTTGTGGGTGCCCTGCGGTGGGCGGCCACAAGGGCCGCCCCTACTCGGACTGTGACGA
>JBKKAU010000887.1:0-1067 GCA_046714475.1 Thermoanaerobaculia bacterium | reverse complement strand
GCGCGGAGCAACCCGCACCGCGGGGCGTTTCTGCTGGCGGCGAAAACCCTCGAGGCGTTCGAGGATCGCCAAGGCGCCGCGCGCTGGCGTCAGCGCGCGGCGCGGCAGGAGGGCTCAACTCGCTAAGAGCGCCCAGCACCTCTATGTAGGGGCGGGGCTTGTCCCCGCCCGGGAGGGGACGAGCCCCTCCCCTACATTAGAACCTCAAACCGAGCGAGAGGCGGTAGGTGCGGGGGCGCTGATAGGCGTCCGCCGCCGTGGGCTTTCCGAAGTTGGGTCCCCTCTGCCAGTGCACGCCCTCCCGCGGCACCTCGCCGGCCAGCGGGTTGAAGGGCAGACAACGTTCGTTCGTGCCCGTCTGGAGACACGTTGTCTGGCGGCGGGTGAGAACGGTCCTGTCGACGAGGTCCGGGTCTTGCACTCCCTGCTCGTTGAACAGGTTCAGGATGTCGCCCTCGATGAAGAAGCGCAGGCCGCGTAGCGGCGGCGCATACCAGTTCACCCCCAGGTCGGTCGAGGTGATGTCGTCGAGGCGGAACTCGCCCCGGTCGCTGAAGTAGTAGGTCACCGAGGAGGGCGGGGTCACGTAGCCGGGGTTCGCCACGCCGTTGGCGGGCCCCGTCGACGTTCCACGCCGCACGTCGATCGTGCCGACGGCCGAGTAGGACAACGCCGAGTGATACCGCTCCAGCAGCGTGAAGTTGAAGTCCCCCACCCCTGTCGGCAGATCGTATTGCAACCAGAGGTTGGCGCGGTGGCGCATGTCCGCACCGAGATGGTCGACCGGGTTGGTCTGCGCGAAACCCCGGTATTCGGGCTGGTTGATCAAGGGATTGTTGTCCAGGCTGGTGGCGAAGCTCGGAGTCTCCCCCTCGACGTTGCCGCGCAACGTCGACCAGGTGTAGTTGCCGCCGATCGATAGTCGTTTCAGGAGTCGATGGCGGCCCTGGAGCTGGATCGCGCGGTAGTCGCGGCTCAGGTTCTCATCGCCGTTCTCGATCACTCCCTGCTCGAACCGATCGCCGTCCGGGTCCGTCGCCCTGCCGGTCTGCAGGTTCCGCCGCACG
>JBKKAU010000886.1:0-1780 GCA_046714475.1 Thermoanaerobaculia bacterium | reverse complement strand
CCACCACCCTGTTCATTGTAATTATAAACAACTTCGAGGCCCTGCTGTCGCGCACCTCCGGGCAGCGCGACCTCGCGGTCGGCATGCCGATCGCCGGCCGCAACCGGGTGGAGCTGGAGGGGCTGATCGGCTTCCTGGTCAACACCCTGGTGCTGCGCGCCGACCTCTCGGGCGCGCCCTCGTTCTCCGGGCTGCTGCGGCGGACGCGCGAGACCGCGCTGGGGGCCTACGCCCATCAGGACCTCCCGTTCGAGAAGCTGGTCGAGGAGCTGGCGCCGGAGCGGAGCCTCGGGCATACGCCGCTGTTCCAGGTCCTGTTCGCGCTCCAGAACGCGCCGCGCGAGGCGCTGGAGCTGCCGGGCCTGCGGATCGGCGCGCTGCCGGCGGACGACCCAAACGATCCGGAGGGGGCCACCGCCAAGTTCGACCTGGTCGTCTCCCTGGAGGAGGGCGGCGGCGGCGTCTCGGGGTCGGTCTCCTACAGCCGCGACCTCTTCGACCCCGGGACCGTCGACCGCCTGCTGCGCCACTTCGAGGCGCTGCTCCGCGCCGCGTCCGCCGATCCCGAGGCGCCGGTCATGGCGCTGCCCCTGCTGGATGCCCGGGAGCTGCACCAGGTCCTGGTGGACTGGAACGCCACCGCCTCGCCCTACCCGCGGGAGAGCACGATCGCCGACCTCTTCGCCGGACAGGCCGCGGACCGGCCCGAAGACCTCGCCGTCGAGTGGGGCGGGCGTGGGATGACCTACGGCGAGCTCGACCGCCGCGCCCGCCGCCTGGCGCACCGCCTGCGCGCTCTCGCCGTGGGGCCGGAGGCGCGGGTGGCGGTCTGCCTGGAGCGCTCGCCGGAGATGGTGGCGGCGTGGCTGGCCGTCCTCCAGGCGGGCGGCGCCTACGTACCGCTCGATCCGTCGTCCCCCTGGGAGCGGCTGGCCTGGATGATCGAGGACTCCGGGGCGCGCGTGCTGCTGACCGACGCCGGCCTTGCCCAGGACCTGCCGGACGGTCTTCCCCTCCCGGTCCTCCTTCTAGAAGAAGAAGGGGCGGGGGCGCCGGGACCTCTTCCGGAGCTGCCGGGCTCGGGTCCGGAGAGCCTCGCCTACGTCATGTACACCTCGGGATCGACCGGCCGGCCCAAGGGGGTCGCGGTGCCGCAGCGCGCGGTCGTCCGGCTGGTGCGCGGCACCGACTATGCCCAGCTCACCGCCGCGGACCGGGTGGCGCAGGCCTCGACCGCGGTCTTCGACGCCGCCACCTTCGAGGTCTGGGGAGCGCTGCTCAACGGCGGCTGCCTGGTCGGGATCGACAAGGAGGTCATGCTGTCGCCACCGGAGCTGGCCGCGGCGCTGCGCGACCGCCGGGTGAGCGCGATGTTCCTGACCACCGCCCTGTTCCACCAGATCGCCCGCGAGGCCCCCGACGCCTTCGCCACCGTCCGGCACCTGCTGTTCGGCGGCGAGGCGGTCGATCCGCGCTGGGTCCGGGAGGTGCTGGACCACGGCGCGCCGGAGCGGCTCCTCCACGTCTACGGACCGACCGAGACCACGACCTTCGCCACCTGGCACCCCGTGCGCAACGTGCTCCCCGGCGCCGCCACCGTGCCGATCGGCCGGCCGCTCGCCAACTCGACCCTCTACGTGCTCGACTCCGAGCTGTCGCCCCAACCCGCCGGCGTGCCCGGCGAGCTCTTCCTCGGCGGCGACGGCGTCGCCCGCGGCTATCATGGCCGGCCCGGCCTCACCGCCGAGCGGTTCGTCCCCGACCCCTGGGGAGCGCCGGG
>JBKKAU010000885.1:0-5117 GCA_046714475.1 Thermoanaerobaculia bacterium | reverse complement strand
AGGTGGTCTTGGGCGGCAAGGCGACCTGGCGGTACGCCGCCTCGAAGTCTTCGAGCAGCACGCGCCAGGAGACCCCGTCCACCACCAGGTGGTGGGTGACCCAGAGCAGCCGTGACGGCTCTCCGGCGCCCCCGTTGAACAGGCAGAGGCGGGTGAGAGGTCCGGCGGACAGGTCAAAGCCCGCCTGGAGAGACTCGGCCGCGCGCTCGAAGGCCTCGCCTAAGCGAGGCGCAGGCAGGCCCGAAAGGTCGACCTGGTAGAAGGGCGTCACCGGCTCAGCCGGCGCGTTCTCCTGCCACCGGCCGCCCGCTCCATGAAGAGCGTGGAAATCGAACCGCATGCGCAGGGCGTCGTGGTGCTCCACGATGGCGGCCATGGCGCGTTCCAGGGCGGCGGGGGAGAGGGGCTCTGGCGACTCCAGCAGGAGGGCCTGGTTGAAGTGGTGAGGGTCGGCGAAGCCCTGCTCGAAGAACCAGCTCTGGATCGGAGTGAGGGGCACCTCGCCCGCCACCGGTCCCTGCTCGGCATGGACGGCGCCGGCGGCACTGGCTGCATCGGGGGCCGTGGCGTGGCGGGCGAGCTCGGCCACGGTCTGGTGCTCGAAGACCTGCCGCATGGTGAAGCACAGCCCGGCCCGGCGCGCCCGGGCCGCGATCTGGACGGAGAGGATCGAATCGCCGCCCAGCTCGAAGAAGTTGTCGTTCACCCCCACCCGCGGCAGGCCCAAGACCTGCGCCCAGACCGCCGCCAGGGTCTCCTCCTCGCGGGTGCGCGGCGCCACGTAGCCCTTGCGCGCGCCGGGCTGCTCCGGGGCCGGCAGGGTGTTGCGGTCCACCTTGCCGGTCGGAGTGATGGGGAGCTCCGCGAGGACCACGAAGGCGGCGGGCACCATCGGCTCCGACAGCCGCTCGCGCAACCCCTGCCGGAGCGCATCGGCTTCGACATCGCCGGCCACCCAGGCGACCAGCCGTCCCTCCCGGGCCATCACGACGGCCTGGCGCACCCCGGCGAGCGCGGAGAGCGCCGCCTCGACCTCGCCCAGCTCGATGCGGACGCCGCGGATTTTCACCTGGTGGTCGATGCGGCCGAGGAAGCACACCGTGCCGTCCGGCCGCTGGCGGACGAGGTCGCCGGTGCGGTAGAGGCGGCCGCCCGGCGCCACGGCGCAGGGGTCCGGGACGAAGCGCTCCGCCGTCAGGTCGGGGCGGCCGAGATAGCCCCGCGCCAGGCCGGCGCCGCCGATACCGCCCGCGCACAGCTCCCCCGCGTGGCCCGGCGCGACGGGCTGACCCCACCGGTCCAGGATCCGCACCCGCAGGTTGTCCAGCGGCCGGCCGAGAGGCGCGATCGCCTCCTCCATGCCCGGCCGGCACGGGTGGAAGGTGACATCGATGGCGCACTCCGTGGGGCCGTAGAGGTTGCACAGCCCGACGCCGGGCAGGCGTTCGAAAACCCGCTCGCAGAGCGGCGCCGGCAGGGCTTCACCGCCGCAGAACAGGCGCCGGAGCGGCGAGCCGCGCAGGTCCTCGTCCAGGAACGGGCCCAGAACGGAGGGGACGAGCTGCAGCACGGTGACGCCCTGCTCCCGCACCTCTCGCGCCATGGCCTCCGGCTCCAGGTGCGCACCGGGGGACGCCAGCACCAGCCGCGCCCCGGCAACGAGCGGCAGGAAGATCTCCCAGATCGACGCGTCGAAGACGAACGGCGTCTTCTGGAGCACAGCATCGGCCTCTCCAAGGGGGAAGACGCGTTGCATCCAGAGCAGCCGGTTGGTGATGGCCCCGTGGGAGACCAGGACTCCTTTGGGGCGGCCGGTGGAGCCCGAGGTGTAGATCGCGTAGGCGAGGTGGTCCGGGGTGACGGCGATCTCCAGCGGGCCGGGATCCGCCGGCTCCGTCTCCACGTCGGCGATGTCGGCGACATCGGCGAAATCAAGGCGCCGGGCCGCGCCGGTCGCCGGCAGCTCCACCGGAGCGCCCGGTCCGGTGATCAGCAGGGCCGGCCGGGCGTCGTCCAGCACGGCGGCCAGGCGCGCTGCGGGGTAGCCGGGGTCCAGGGGGACCCAGACCGCGCCGGCCTTCCAGACCGCGAGCAGGATCACCACCATCTCCGGCGAGCGCTCGCAGCAGACGGCCACCCGGTCTTCGGTGCGTATGCCCCGGCCCTGGAGGAGGTGAGCCAGCCGGTTCGCCCGGGCCTCCAACTCGCCGGCGGTGAGGGTGCGGCTCCCCTGTTCCACCGCGACGCGCCGCGGCGCCCGCGCGGCCTGCGCCGCACTCAGAAGGTGGAGGAGCGGCGGAACGCCATGCTCGACCGCGGTGTCGTTCCATTCCCGCAGGATCTGCTGCCGTTCCGCCCCATCGAGCAGCGGCAGCTCCGCGACGCGCCGGTCCGGCTCCGCCAGGGCCGCGGCGAGCAGCCGCCCGAGCTGGGAGATCAGGCGGTCGATCGTGGCGCCGTCGAACAGGTCGGTGGCGTGCTCGACCATGCCGAGGAGCCCGCCGTTGTGCTCCGAGAGGTTGACCGTGAGATCGAACTTCGCCGTCGCCGCCTCCGGGCTCACCGGCCGCAGGCGCAGGTCCTCGATCTCCAGGCTCTCGACAGGGGTGTTCTGCAGAACCAGCATCACCTGGAACAGGGGGGCATGGGCGAGGCTCCTCTCCGGGGCCAGCTCATCGACCAGTCTCTCGAACGGCACGTCCTGATGCAGATAGGCGGCGAGCGCCGTCTCGCGCGATCGGCCGAGCAGCTCGCGGAACGTGGGGGTTCCCGCCAGGTCTCCACGCAGGACCAGCGTGTTGACGAAGAACCCGATCAGGCCCTCGGTCTCGATCCGGTTACGTCCGGCGACGGGTGAGCCCACCGCGAGGTCGTCCTGCCCGCTGGCGCGCGCCAGCAGGGCCTGGAAGGCGGCCAGGAGCACCATGAAGAGCGTCGCTCCCTCGCACCGGCCCAGGGCTTCGGCCTGGCGGACCAGCTCGGCCGGCAGCCGCACCGGCCGGGTGGCGCCGCGGTAGCTCTGCGCCGTGGGCCGCGGCCGGTCGACGGGCAGCTCCAGGAGGGGAGGCAGGCCCGCGAGCTGGCGCCGCCACCAGGCGATCTCGTTCTCCAGAACCTCGCCGTGCAGCCAGGAGCGCTGCCAGACGGCGAAATCCGCGTACTGCACCGGCAGCTCCGGCAGAGGGGACGGCCTGCCGGCGGCAAAGGCCGCATAGAGAGCCACGACCTCGCGCACCAGGATGCCCATGGACCAGCCGTCGCTGACGATGTGATGCAGATTCAGCACGGCAACGTGGTCCCTCTCCGCCAGGCGCAGCAGAGAGCAGCGCAACAATGGGCCCTGGGTGAGGTCGAACGGGCGGCTGGCCTCTTCCCTGGCCAAGGCGAAGGCCTTGGTCTCGCGCCGGCTCTCCGGCAGTCCCGACAGGTCCACCACGCTCAGAGCGAAGGGCCCGGCCGGTTGGACCACCTGGACCGGGACGCCCTCGCTGCCCTCGACGGTGCCGAAGACCGTGCGCAACGCTTCGTGCCGGCGCACGATCTCACCGAGGCAGAGCGTGAACACCGCGCCGTCCAACGGCCCTTCGACGCGCAGCGCCACCGGCATGTTGTAGAGCGGACTGCCCGGCTCGAGCTGATCGATGAGCCAGAGCCGCTGCTGGGCAAACGACAGGGGCAGGGACCCCTCCCGCGGCACCGGCAGGAGAGGAGGAATGGTCAGCTCCGGGCCGGTCCGGCGCGCCGCTTCGACCCGGGCGGCGAGACCCGCCACCGTCGGGGCCTCGAAGAGGTCGCGCAACGGCATTTCGACGCCGAAGGCGGAGCGCAGGCGCGACATCACCTGCGTCGCCAGCAGCGAATGGCCGCCCACTTCGAAGAAGTGGTCGTTTGCCCCGACCCGATCGAGCCCGAGGAGCTCGGCCCAGATGCCGGCGAGGACCTCTTCCACCGGCGTGCGCGGCGCCAGGTAGGTCTCCGGGGTGCTCTGCCACTCCGGCGCCGGCAGCGCCTTGCGGTCCACTTTGCCGTTGGAAGTGAGAGGCAACGCCGCGAGCGCCACGAATGCGGCCGGCACCATGTAGTCCGGCAACCTCTCGCGCAGCTGTTCCTGGAAGGGGCCGCGCAGCTCCTCAGCCGCGATGTTACCGGCCACGTAGGCGACCAGCCGCCGATCGCTGGGAGCATCCTCCCGCACCAGCACGGCCGCCTCGCGGACTCCGGGCAGAGACACCAGCGCCGCCTCGATCTCTCCGAGCTCGATACGGAAGCCCCGGACCTTGACCTGATGGTCCGTGCGGCCCAGGAACTCGATCCGCCCATCCGGCAGGCGGCGCGCGAGATCGCCCGTCCGGTAAAGCCGCTCTCCCCACGTTCCGAAGGGGTCCGGTACGAGCTTCCCGGCCGTCAGGCCCGGCCGGTGAAGATACCCACGGCAGACACCCGCGCCACCGAGACAGAGCTCACCGGACACCCCGATCGGGACCGGAGACAGCCGCGGGTCCAGGATCAGGATCCGGGTGTTGGCGATCGGGCGGCCGATGGACACCGGCCCGGCCGGCGGCATCGACGCCGGAACCTCGTAGGCGCTGCACCCCACCACCGTCTCCGTGGGACCATACTCGTTGATCAGGCGCAGGCCCGGAGCGTGGTCACGCCAGAAGGCGAGTTGCTCGCCCGACAGCGGCTCGCCGCCGATGACGAACGCGCCCGCGCACCCCGAGACCCGCTCGGGCGGCAGCAGCCGCTGCAGGACGTCCAGGTGCGCGGGCGTGAGCTTCACCAGCCCGAAGCCGCCCTCGGCGAGCGCCGCGGCCAGCCCCTCGACCCCCTCTTCCTCGGGCACCAGGTCGACACAGCGGCCGGCGAGCAGCGGCAGGAAGAGGCTGGTCACCGTCAGATCGAAGCTGACCGGCGAGTGGACCGGAGCGCCTCGCCCCTCGCCCGCCGGGTAGGCATCCGCCGCCCAGAGCAGGTAGTTGGCGAGCCCGCGGTGGGTGATCGCCACTCCCTTGGGATTGCCGGTCGAGCCCGAGGTATAGAGGACATAGGCGAGGTTGTCGGCGGCCGGCCGCCCGGCCCGACCCTCACCTACCGGTACGCCCGCGATAAACGGGAGA
>JBKKAU010000884.1:0-8888 GCA_046714475.1 Thermoanaerobaculia bacterium | reverse complement strand
GGGCAGCAGGGGCCGGGTGAAACCATTTCGTATCGGCGAAGTTCCCTTCGACCGGCTCGATCGAGGCCGCGATTTCCCACTCCCCCTCGGTCGGCAGTCGCGCCCCCTTCCAGCGGGCGAAGGCGTCGGCCTCATAGAAGCTGACATGGCAGACCGGCTCGTCGGGGTCGACCTCGCGCGTCCCCGCAAGCGTCCAGACCTGCCAGCCACCGTCGCGTTGCTCCCAGTAGAGCGGCCCGGTCCAGCCCAGATCCCGGACCCGAGCCCAGCCGTTCGACAGCCAGAGGAGGGGGTTCGAGTAGCCGCCGTCCTCGATGAACTCCAGGTACTCGCGGTTGGTGACGAGGCGGTTGAGGAGGGCGAAGCCGTCGAGCCAGGCCTTGTGGACCGGCATCTCGTTGTCCCAGCACCAGCCGCCCTCGATATTGCCGAGCTCATAGAGCCCCGCGCCGAAGGAGACCCAGCGGGATTCGGGGGCGCTCCCACGGCCATTCACGGCAGAGGGGAGGTAGGCCTCGCGCAGCTCCGGGACGTTGCTTCCGAGGATGTGCTTGACCTCGGTCACCAGCAGCTCCTGGTGCTGTTGCTCGTGCTGGATGCCGGTGTTCACCAGGAATCCGACCCGCTCGGCGTCGGCGTCTTCCATCTCCTGGATCAGCGCTTCCATCCGGCCGTCGACCGACTCGCGGAAGCGGAAGACCTCCTCCGTCGTCGGCCGCGTCACCAGCCCCCGGTGGTCGCGGGCGATGCGCGGCCCCAGCGATTCATAGTAGGAGTTGAGGACGTACTCCAGCCGGGTATCCTCCGCCGAGGAGCGGCCGAACGGCTCCAGCACGTTCTTGGCGAAGAACCAGGAGGTGTGCCCCAGGTTCCACCACGGCGGGCTCACGTCGGGCATGGACTGGACCCGGTAGTCTTCGGCCCGCAAGGGCCGGCAGAGCTCCACGCTCAGTGCCCGGGTCTCACGGTACTTGTCTAGCAGCTCGTCGCGTTTCAAGCGCCCACTCCTTTCTCCACCCCCAGGGAATCCTACTGCTCTAGAATCCAACTTCCCAACAGGAGGGATCTATGCCCAGAGCGCTTTGGAAGGGGAAGGTGATCGCCGAGACGGACCGCCACGAGGTAGTGGAAGGCAACGTCTACTTCCCGCCCGGCTCCATACACCAGGAGTTCTTCAAGCCCAGCCCGACCACGACCGTCTGCGGCTGGAAGGGGACGGCCAACTACTACACCGTGGTGGTCGACCGGGAGGAGAACAAGGACGCGGCCTGGTACTACGCCGATCCCAAACCGGCCGCCGCCAACATCAAGGCCCACGTGGCCTTCTGGCGGGGCGTCACGGTCGAGCGCTAGACACCAGCGGCAGCTCGCGGACCTCGACCTCGCCGACCTGCTCGATCGACTCCATCTGGAGGCGCGTACCCGGCTCGGCGGCCCGCTTGTGGAGGATGCCGAGCCCCACGGGCCGGCCAAGGGCGATCGACTGGACGACCGTGGTGGCGATGCCGGCCTGCCGGCCCTCGGAGAGGAGCTGGACGCCCGGCCCCGGTCCGGTGCCGGGCTCGAAGACGAGCCCGCGCAACGTCTTCTGGACGCCGCCCCGGTAGTGGATGCGCGCCACGACCTCCTGGCCGAGGTAGCACCCCTTGGTATAGCTCACCGCCTCCTCCTCGCCGGTCTCCTGGGGGAAGTTGTCCGGGCCGAAGTCCCGGCCGAACCGGGGGATGCCCGCCTCGGTCCGCAGCACCTCCAGCGCCTCGGTCCCGACCGGCCGCGCGCCCCTCTCGATCAGGCGCTCGACCAGTGCTTCGGCCTCCACCGCCGGCGTCCACAGCGTCCAGGCCGGCGCGCCGAAGCGCCCGCTTTTCTGGATTTTTGCATCACTTTGCGGGGAGGTCCCCAGGATCTCCTCGGCGCTCGGCCCGACCAGGGTGACGAGCAACACGCCTTCCAGCGGCCGGACCTCCACCCGATCGGCCAGGATGTACTTCTGGAGGTGGGCCGCGATCGTCTCTTCCCGGCCGGGGCCGACCTCCAGCCAGAAGCGGTCTTCCAGCGTCAGCACCACGACGTCCGAGAGGATCCGGCCCTGAGGGCTGGTGAAGAAGCCATAGGCCCCCTGACCCGGCGTGAGGTCTTTGACCTCGCAGGTGATGTACGCGTTCAAGAACCGCTGGCGGTCCTTGCCCGTGATCTCCAGGAGGCCCGCCCAGGAGCGATCCGCGACGCCGCAGCCTTCCCGCAGAGCCCGGTACTCCTCTGCGACCGAGCCGTAGTGGGCCGGCGCCGATGTGCCGTCGAAAGAGGTGAACACCGCGCCCAGGCGCTCGTGGAGGCTCGCGAGAAGGAGAGGATGGGCGGAGGTGGGGGATGAGGTGGTCATGAAATCAGTCTAGCAGGGGCGTCCAGAGGCCCAAGGCTAGAGCTTGTTCCACTCCTCCTGAGAAATCGGGCGGCCCAGGATCTCTTCGGCTTCCCGCAGCATCATCCTGAGTTGCGGGACCGAGTACTCTGGATTCGAGGGCACCGTCAACCGATGGGACCCGAGAACGAGGAATTGATGACGGGTGCCGGAGAAAGGGCCTTCGAAGCCCAAGCCCCTCATCCGGCGGATGAACTCCTGTCGCTTACAGGGCGTCCACCGGCTCATGCTGGGGCTGATAATTCAGGTCGATACCAGCGATTACAGGCAGCAGGTGGCCCAGCTTGAGTCCCAGGAGGATCCAGTCCTCCAGCGTCGAGCGCAGCTCCTCCTCGCATTCCCGCAGAGTCGAGCCGAAGGCCAATACCCCCGTGCAGGAGGGAATCCGCCCCGCGAAGGTGCCGTCCTCGAGCTTGTCGTAGGTGGCCGAAGCCATCGCCTCGCTAAAATAGTCGCTCAGGATGAAACGTGCTTCCATGACTCCTCCAGACCGCCTCCATTCTATGCGAGGAGACTTTCTCTAGAATCCCTCCATGCCGACCACGACACCCTTCACTCATGAGACCCCCTCCGGCGCCACCCTCCACGGCTATGTCGACCTGCCCGACGACCGTCCGGGCGAGCGGCCGGCGGTGGTGATCTGCCACGGTTTCAAAGGCTTCATGGATTGGGGATTCTTCCCCTATCTCGCGCACCTGCTCGCGGACCGGGGCGTCGTCGCCATCCGTTTCAACGTCTCCGGCTCGGGCGTACGCCCAGGGGAAGACCTCGTGGGCGATCCCGATGCCTTCCGTGCCGATACGCACGGCCGGGAGGTCGCCGACTTCCTGTCCATCCTGGAGGCAACGGGGGAGACGATCGCCGCCGGCCGGGTCGACCGCTCCCGGATCGGGCTGCTCGGTCATAGCCGCGGCGGCGGCAACGCGGTGCTGGTGGCGTCCCGGTCGCCCTGGCAGGAGAGGCTGCGCGCCCTGGTGACCTGGGCGTCGGTCTCCACGTTCAACCGCTACACGCCGGAGCAGAAAGAGGCCTGGCGGCGGGACGGCGAGCTGCCGGTCGTCAACGCCCGCACCGGCCAGCAACTCGCGATGGGAGTCGCCCTGCTCGACGAGCTGGAGCAGCGCGGTGACGAGTTGGACATCCTCGCCGCGGCGGAGCGGGTCCAGGCGCCCTGGTTGATCGTGCACGGGGAGAGGGACGAGGGCGTGCCCGCCGAGGAGGCGCGGCGGCTCGCGGAGCGGGCGAGCGGGGAGAAGGAGCTGCTCCTGATCCATGAAGGCGATCACACCTTCGGAGCCCGGCATCCGTTCGCCGGCCCGACGCCGCACCTCGTCCAGGCTCTCAACGCGACCCAGCGGTGGTTTTTACGGCACCTCTGAGCGAGTGTAGAATTCTGACATGGCCCAATCCCGCAGACAGAGCGCACCCATGGAACAGCTCGAAGCCGAGGTGCTGAAGCTCCCCAGTCACCAGCGCGCTCGCTTGGCTGAGGTGCTGATTTCGAGTCTGGATGAAGATTCCGAGATCGAGCAGGCGTGGGAAGAGGAAGCTGAGCGCCGATACCAGCAGTACCAGGCTGGTGAAATGGATGCACTACCCGCGGCCGTGGCCCTGGCAGAAGTCCGTGCCGAACTGAAACGGTGAGACCGGTCGATCTGCTTCGCGCAGCCCAAAACGATATTCGTCGGGCAGCGCGTTTCTACGAAGACCGGGCCGACGGACTCGGTGCAGAGTTCGTTGCCGAAGTCGAGCATACCCTCGCTCTCCTGGCGCAGAATCCTCAATTAGGGACAGTACTACGCCGGGGCGCGCGTAGACTGCTGGTACGACGATTTCCCTATCTCGTCATCTATCGAGAGGAGACCACGCGCGTGCTCGTGTTGGCCGTCGGGCACCAGCGGCGCCATCCCGATTTCTGGCTCCGCCGCCTGTAAGCGGTTGGCTGGTGAGTAAGCTAGCGCACGGCCAACCAGGAGACATGCTCGGAGGCGGTGAGGAGGTCCGGGATCACCCAGTCGGCGCCGGCCTCGTCCAGCATCTCGGCCGGGGTATGGCCGGTCGCGACGGCGAGACACGGGATGCCATGGGCGCTGGCGCAGGCGACGTCGTGGATGCTGTCGCCGATGATCAGCGTCTCCTCCGGCCTGAATCGCCGTCCCACTTCGCGCTCGGCGCGGTCGAGGGCGACCGGCGGCAGGTCCGAGCGGTCGACGGCGTCACAACCGAAAGCTCCGAAGGGGAAGAAGCGGTTGAGGTCGAAGCGGGAGAGCTTGGTCCGCGCCCCGGGCTCCCAGTTGCCGGTGAGGAGGGCGAGGACGACGTCATCGCGTCCGGCGAGGTCTTCGAGCAGGTCCACGACGCCCGGGAGCAACCGCATGCCCTGGCGTTCGAGCGCCTGTTCGAGCTTGGCGAGGTAGAGGCTCTTCATCCGCGGCAGGCGGGCCAGGACCTCTTCCTTCGGGAGCCCGACCCCCGTCACCAGGTCCAGGACGATCCGCGGATCGGTCCGCCCCGCGAACGAGTAGCCGTAGATGTCGCCCGTAGTCCCGAAGACCTCTTCGAGAGCCGAGGCGAAGAGGGGGCGCACCTGCGGGCCGCAGTCGACCAGGGTGCCGTCGATGTCGAAGAGGATGAGGCGCACCTAGAGAGCTGCTCCATGGGTGAGCAGGATTTCGACGTGCTGCTGGACAGCCGCGCGGATGCTCTGCTTGGCCTCTTCGATCGTCCGGCCGTTGCCGAAGCAACCGGGCAGAGTCGGGCTATAGGCGAAGTAGCCCCCGTCTTCCTGCTCTTTCTCGATCACGATCTCGAAGTTGTAGAAACGCATGGTCACTCCTGCCCCTTCTCCCGCCAGACCGGCGGCTTCTTAGTCTCCAGGAAGGTCGCGATGCCGTGTTTGCAGTCGGCGGTGGCGCGGGCGGCGGCGTTGACGCGGGCGGCGTGGTCCATCGCGTCGCCGAGCGGTCGGCCGAGGATGTCGAGGAGCAGGCGCTTGGTGCGGGCGATCGACTCGGAGCTGCCGGTCTCCAGGATCTGCGCCGCGAGCGTCTCGCCGGCGGCGCGCAGGTCGTCCGCCGGTGCCACGCGGTTGACCAGCCCGATCTCCAACGCCCGGCGGGCTTCGACGAACTGCGGGAAGAGCAGCAGCTCGCGGATGTCCGAGACCTTGCAGCGCAAGGGGAGGTAGGTCGCGACCAGCGCCGCCACGAAGCCGATCCGCACCTCGCTGTAAAGGAACTTGGCGTCCTCGGCGGCGACCACGAAGTCGTGCGCGGTCGCGAGGCCGCAGCCGCCGGCCACGCAGGCGCCGTGGACCAGCGCGATCGTCAAGGCGTCCTGGCGCAGCACCGATTCGAAGAGGCCGCGCAGGCGCATCGAGTCGCGCAGGTTCTCCTCCTCGCCCGCGTCGCGCAACGACCTCAAGTGCTCCAGGTCCGCGCCGGCCGAGAAGTTCCTGCCCGACCCCGACAGCAGCACGGCCCGGATCCCCTGGTCGCGCAAGGGGCCGCCATACAGCTCGGTCAGCTCGCCGATCATCGCGGGCGACAGGGCGTTGGCCCGCGCCGGGTCGTTCAGCGTCACCCAGAGGAGGTCGCCATCCCGGCGGAGCTCGAGCCGTTCGAAGGAGGCGTTTTCAATCCCGCTCACGCGTCCTCGTCCTCTTCTTCTTCGTCCAGCAGCTCCTCCGGCACGTCGATCTCCATCTGGAGCAGCCCCTGGGCGTGGGTCTTGCCCTGGGCGTCGTTCTTGAGGCTCTCGGTGCCGCCGCCGCCCAACGAGTCGTGGAGGATGAAGTTGAGCCCCAGGATGTTGGGCAGCTCGAAGCGCTCGACGCCGCCGCGGCAGACGTCGCGGAAGTGCTCCTGGACCCGCTCCGGCGTCGCCTGCGCGCGGATCAGCTCGTAGATCTCCGGCCGGGCGGCGATCAGCCCGACGTTGCTCGCGTCCCCCTTGTCGCCCGAACGGGCGTAGGCCACGCGGTACAGGGGCACTTTCATCGTGCTCTCCTCCTCGATACGAGATGGGTCAGCAGCGCCGCCGCGGCGACGAGCGCCGCGAGGCCCGCCTGGGCCGCGGCCGTGGCCGGCCGGGTGGCGAGAGGATGATAGACGTCGGGGAAGACGGCGCGGAAGCCGAGGTCGAGGATCTCGTGATGCTCCTTCTCGATCAGGGCGAACCCGCCGAGCCCCGCCGCCAGCAGCAGCGCCAGCGCGCCGGCGAGCCGCGCCCCCGGCCAGCCCGCGCTCAGGCCATGCCGCAGCACCACCACCCAGGCCGCGGCGAGCGCCAGCGCCCAGTAGACGAAGGCGAGGCGGTCGGCGAGCGCGCTGTAGAGGAAGCCGAGGACCAGGATCGGCACGAGGCCGCCGAGCAGGGTCGTGTACCAGCGCAGGAGCAGGGAGCGGTCGGCGCTCAAACCTCCTCCACCGTGACCTCGACCCGGCTCTCCACCTCCTCGCGCGCCAGGAGCGCCGGCCAGTAGGCGACGATCTCCTGCGGCTTGGGCCGGCCGCCGGCAAACCCGGTCACCCCTGGCGGGCCGGCGGTGACGAGCGGCGCGATCTCCTTGCCGAAACGCTCGACCTTGGCCGGGTCGGGGTCGCGCGCGCCGAGCCGGAGCACCACCTCCGGCAGCTCGTCCGGCGTCGGGAAGACCCCGGGCAGGCAGACGCCGGTGCCCAGGAGCTCCGTCGAGCAGTGCTCCGAATCGAAAGTGATACCGGCCCGCTCCAGCCGCTTCCAGACGATGTCGGCGGCGAGCCGGGCCTTCTGCGCGGCGTGGGGGCCGGAGATGGTGATCTGCCCGCTGGCCTTGTAGCCGGCGAGGTAGGAGGCCGAGATCTTGAGGAAGGGCGTCTTCGGCTTGCCCTGGATGCCGGAGACCCCGACCCGGTCCTTGCCCTCCTGGCGCAGGCGGATCGAGGTGAAGTCGGCGGTCACGTCCGGGGTGATGTAGCCGGTCGGGTCGCCCATCTCGTAGACGAGCTGCTCGGCGACCGTGTCGACGGTGACCATGCCGCCGGTCCCCTCGTGCTTGGTGACGGTGAAGGTGCCGTCCTCGCGCCCTTCGATGATGGGGTAGCCGACGTTCCAGAGGTCGGGGACCTCCCACCAGCGGCTGAAGTTGCCGCCGGTGCACTGGGCGCCGCACTCGATGATGTGGCCGGCGATGGTGCCGGCGGCGAGGCGGTCCCAGTCCTCGGGGCCCCAGCCGAACTCGTGGATCATCGGGGCGAGCGCCAGGGCCGTATCGGTGATCCGGCCGCAGAGGACGATCTGCGCGCCCTGTTGCAGCGCCTCGACGATCGGCCGGGCGCCCAGGTAGGCGTTGGCGTTCATCACCTGGTCGACCAGCGGGCCGATCGGCTCGCCGGTGTCCATGTTCTTCAGGGAATGACCGGCCGCGACCAGGTCCTTGAGGCGCGGCAGCACGTCGTCCCCTTCGACCACGCCGACCTTGATCCCGGAGAGGCCGAGCTCGCGGGCCACCTCGAGGACGCGGGCGCGGCAGGCCCGCGGGTTCAGGCCGCCGGCGGTGGTGAGGATGCGGACGTTCCTCTCCTTCGCCTCCGCGAGGACGCGGCGGATGAAACCGATGAAGTCGGTGGCGTAGCCGAGCCGCGGGTCCTTGAGCTTCTGCCGCCCCATGATCGACAGGGTCACCTCGGCGAGATAGTCCATGCCGATGTAGTCGATCGGGCCGCCGCGCAGCAGCTCCACCGGCGCGTCCACGTTGTCCCCCCAGAAGCCCTGCCCGTTGGCGATGCGGATGGTTTTCATAGAGCGGCTAAGCCTAGCATGGGTGTACGCCGGGGCCGGTTCTTGCATAACCTGGCGAAGGAAAGGAGGGAGCTCATGGCGAAGAAGGACAAGGGTGTGGAGACGGGCTCTGACGAGGCGGGGGAAGACAGGATCACCCAGGAGGAGTTCCTGGAAGCTCTGAACATCGACCTGGCGCACGAGTACGGCGCCGTCATCGCCTATCGCACCTACGCCAGCCAGGTGCAGGGCCAGTGGCGGATGGAGCTGCGCCAGTTCTTCGAGGCCGAGATCCCGGACGAGCTCGGCCACGCGCAGATCCTGGCCGACAAGATCGTCGCCCTGGGCGGCAACCCGACGCGCTCCGCGTCGCCGGTCAAGGAGGGCAGGGATGCCAGGCATATGCTCCGCAACGCACTCGAGGACGAGATCGAGACCATCGAGCGCTACGTGAAGCGGCGCCGCCAGGCCGAGCAGCTCGGCCACTACGGCCTCGCCGTCGAGTTCGACGACCTGATCCGCGACGAGAGCACCCACCGCGACGAGATCAACATGATCCTGAAGAGGTGGGATACGGGGTAGCGCCTCCGCCGGGCGCAGGTTTCTGCGCCCCGGCACCCTATTTCATGTCTGCAACACGCCGGTCTTGAACTCGGGGAGGTGGGGGTTCATCGCCGCGCACGCTAGCGAGCGGGCGATGACCTCC
>JBKKAU010000883.1:0-3298 GCA_046714475.1 Thermoanaerobaculia bacterium | reverse complement strand
GGTGATGTTCGCGCTGCAGAACGTGCCGGTGACGCGGGGGAGCGGCGGCGAGGACCGGTCGGGTCTGGAGATTCGCGGCGTGCCGCTGGCGTCGCGCACCGCCAAGTTCGACCTCAACCTGGTCCTGTCCGAAATCGACGATGAGCTGGCCGGTTCGGTCGAGTACAGCGTCGACCTGTTCGACGCCACGACCGTGGCGCGCCTGATGGCGCGTTTCCAGGTGCTGCTGGAGACCGCGGCGGCCGATCCGGCGCGGCGGGTCTCCGAGCTGCCGCTGCTACCCGAGCCGGAGCGCCAGCAGCTCCTCAACGAGTGGAATGACACCGCCGCGCCGGAGCGGGGCGGGAACCTGCCCGCCCTGATCGAGGCGCAGGCGGCGCGGACGCCGGAGGCGGTGGCAGTGGCCTGTGGGGAGGCTTCCCTGAGCTATGGCGAGCTGGAGCGGCGGTCGAACCGGTTGGCTCGTTGGCTGCGAGGCCGTGGCGTGGGTCCGGAGAGCCGGGTGGGCGTCTGTCTGGATCGCTCTCTGGACCTGGTGATCGCGCTGCTGGCGGTGCAGAAGGCCGGTGGTGCCTACGTGCCTTTCGATCCGGACCTGCCGGCGGAGCGGTTGGCCTATCTGCTGGAGGACTCGGCGGCGGCTCAGGTGCTCACCGAGTCGAAATTCGCGGAGCTGCTGCCGGCCGGCGGCCTGTGTCTGTTGGACCGGGAGGCGGAGAGGATCGCCGCCGAAGATGGCGCGGCGCTGGAGCCGGTCGCGGCGCCAGAGCATCCGGCCTACGTGCTCTACACCTCCGGCACCACCGGCCGGCCCAAGGGCGTGATGGTGGTCCAGCGCGGTCTGGTCAACCACATGGTATGGATGCAGGAGGCGCTGCCCCTGGCCGCCGCGGACCGGGTGCTCCAAAAGACACCGTTCGGCTTCGACGCCTCGGTGTGGGAGTTCTATGCACCTTTGCTCGCGGGTGCGACCCTGGTGATGGCGCGGCCTGGAGGGCACAAGGACCCCGCGTATCTTGTGGAGGCCCTGGAACGGCACGAGATCACCATCCTGCAAGGTGTGCCATCGCTGCTGGGGCTTCTCGCGGACGAGCCGGGGCTCGAGCGTTGCCGTGCGTTGCGGCGCCTGTTCTCGGGCGGCGAGGCCTTGTCCCGGGAGCTGTCGGAGCGGTTGCGCGGACGCGTCGAAGCGGAGCTCTACAACCTCTATGGACCGACCGAGACGACGATCCAGACCACCTGCGGCAAATGGGTACCGGGCCTCGAAGCCGCCACGGTGCCGCTGGGCCGTCCCATCCCGAACAGCCGGATCCACCTGCTGGACCGCTCGTTGGAGCCGGTCCCGCTGGGGGTCGCTGGCGAACTGTGCATCGGCGGCGCGGGGCTGGCCCGTGGCTACCTGAGGCGTCCGGTCCTGACCGCCGAGCGCTTCGTACCCGTCGCGTGGAGCGAGTCCCCGGGAGCGCGGCTCTACCGCTCGGGCGACTTGGTGCGCCGGTTGAGCGACGGCGATTTCGAGTACCTGGGCCGGATGGATCACCAGGTCAAGGTCCGGGGCTTCCGGGTAGAGCTGGGAGAAATCGAGGCGGTCCTCGGCCAGCACCCGGAGGTGGGCCGCGCGGCGGTCTTGGCGCGGGAGGATCGGGCGGGGGACAAGCGTCTGGTGGGTTACGTGGTGCCAGTCCTCGGGAGCCGGCCGACGGCCGGCGTCTTGCGCGGTTTCCTGCGGGAGGTATTGCCGGACTACATGGTGCCAGCGGTGTTCGTCCTGTTGGAGGCCTTGCCGCTGACCCCCAACGGCAAGCTCGACCGGCAGGCCCTACCGGAGCCGGAGGCGTCGTCCGCATCCTTGGACGGCGTGGCGCCGCGTACGCCGACCGAGGAGCTGCTGGCCGGCATCTGGGCCGAGGTGCTGGGGATCGAACGTGTCGGGGTCGAGGCCAGCTTCTTCGAGCTGGGAGGCCACTCGCTGCTCGCCACCCGGGTGGTGTCGCGGGTGCGCGACGTCTTCGGCACCGTACTCCCCGTGCGGGCGCTGTTCGAGGCGCCGACGGTGGCCGACCTGGCACGGCGGATCGATCTGGAAGAGCGCGGCGCGGTGGCCCTGCCGATCCCGCGCGCGGATCGCGGCCAGCCGCTGCCGCTCTCCTTCGCCCAGGAACGGCTTTGGTTCATCGACCAGCTCGAGCCGGGCAGCGCCCGCTACAACATCCCGGTCGTGATGCGGCTGGCCGGCCGTCTCGACGTGCCGGTCTTCGCCGCCGCCTTGGACGAGATCGTGCGCCGGCACGAGGTGCTGCGCACCACCTTCGCCTTTGCCGGACAGTCGCCGGTCCAGACCATCGCTCCGGCGCGGAGCAGTCTGCCGCCGGTGGTGGACCTCTCCGGCCTCCCGGAGGCGGAGCGCGAAGCCAGCCGCCTGTCGATGGAGGAGCTGCTGCGTCCCTTCGACCTGGCGGCGGGTCCGCTGCTGCGGCTGAGCCTGCTGCGGGTCGGCCAGGAAGACCATGTGGTGCTGGCGAACCTGCACCACATCGTCTCCGACGGCTGGTCGGTGGGTGTGCTGATCCGCGAGCTGGCGGTGCTGTATGCGGCTTTCCTGGAGGGTCTGCCGTCGCCGTTGCCGGAGCTGCCCATCCAGTACGCCGACTTTGCCGCCTGGCAGCGGCAGTGGCTCGGCGCAGGCGCTCTGGAGCAACAGCTCGCCTGGTGGCGCGAGCGTCTGAGCGGCGCGCCGACCGTGCTGGAGTTGCCGGCCGACCGGCCGCGGCCGGCGGTGCTGTCGCCGCGCGGCGCGGGTGTTCCGGTGCGGCTGCCGGCCCCCTGGGGACAACGCCTCGCGGCGCTGAGCCGGCGCGAGGGTACGACGCTGTTCATGACGCTGCTCGGCCTGTTCCAGGCGCTGCTGGGCCGGCACGCCGGGAGCGACGACCTAGTGGTGGGCTCGCCAATCGCCGGCCGGACACGCTCGGAGATCGAGCCGCTGATCGGGTTCTTTGTCAACACGCTGGTGCTGCGCTCGGACCTGTCGGGGGAGCCGACCGTGCGCGAGCTGCTGGGCCGGGTCCGGGAAGGCGCCCTGGGAGCTTACGCGCACCAGGACGTGCCGTTCGAGCGGCTGGTCGAGGAGCTGTCACCGGTACGCGACCTTTCGCGCTCGCCGCTGTTCCAGGTGATGTTCGCGCTGCAGAACGTGCCGGTGACGCGGGGGAGCGGCGGCGAGGACCGGTCGGGTCTGGAGATTCGCGGCGTGCCGCTGGCGTCGCGCACCGCCAAGTTCGACCTCAACCTGGTCCTG
>JBKKAU010000882.1:0-13751 GCA_046714475.1 Thermoanaerobaculia bacterium | reverse complement strand
GTAGGGGCGCGATTCATCGCGCCCTGACATCTCTTCTCCTGAAGAAAAAAAGGCCGGCCCCGGGGAGGGGCCGGCCCATGATTCCCCTTGGGAGGGGCTGCCGCTACTGGCTGTGCGGCACGGTCACCGTCACGGGCTGGATGGAGCTGCGCCCCGCCGCGTCCGTGCAGGTGATCGTGACCGTATAGACCCGGCCGGTGCCGGTGCCGGAGCGCTCGGCCCGGAGCTGGACCTGGTGGTTGTCGACCACGGTCCAGTCCGGAGACGTATCGCCGTCGCCCGTCCCGTTCACCGGCTCGTTGCTGGCGACGCCCAGCGAACACTGAACCGCCGCCGTGGCGGTGCAGTTGTCGCCCGTCCCGTAGATCACCGTCACCGTCTCCATGTGGTGGTTGGGCGGCCAGAGGGACGTCTTGTCGACGCCGGCGCCGGTGATGACCGGCGGCTGGACGTCCTGGACCGTCACCGGGAAGCTGCAGGCGGTGGTGGCCAGGCTCTGGGTGGTCGCCGTGCAGATGTCGGTCGTGGTGCCCACCGGGAAGACGGAGCCGGAGAGCGGAGCACAGGCCACGGTGCCGCAACTGCCGGTGACCACCGGGAAGGGGAAGGCCGCGACGCCATCGCAGCGGTTGACCGTGTTGCCGACCGTGACCGGCGGCGAGCAGGCCAGGGAGCAGGCCTGTCTGCAGCAGACCGGATCGGCCGTCTCGAAGGAGAGGCTCCATCCGCCGGCAAGGCTCCCCCGGTCGAGGTTCGCGTCGTCGACGACGAACAGCGACCAGGCGCCGTTGGGGTTGGTGCCGTTGAAGGCGGCGAGCGCCGCCCCGTGGGGACCGGCCGGGGCCGGAGCGGCGAAGGTGTCGCCCGCGCCCGAGTTGGTGGGGCTGAACGTGCCGGAGACGATGGGGCCGCTGAGAGGGATGGCCGGAGCTCCGTCTTCCAGGGTCAGGTTGACGTTGACCAGGTCGATGCCGCCGCCGACGTCGGACATCAGGATGACCTTCTGGCCGGCCGGGCCGACCAGCAGCACGTCGACGTCGCCGGGGAAGGTGTGGCTCATACCGAGCAGCCGCGCCCTCACCTTGGTCACCGTGCCGGTGATCCCCGAGACGTTGATGGTGGAGGGGTACGGTCCCGCGACTCCGGAGGTCGAGGTCAGGACTCCCGGGACCTGGATGGCGCCGGGATTGGCGAACGGCCCATAGGAGTTGCCGACGGTCGTGCCCAGCTTCAAGGGGAAGCTGACGGTGCCGAGGTCCAGGGGACCGTCCTGGAGCTGCAGCGTGGCGGTGACGGTGCCGCCGCAGGTGCCCGCGGGGACGAAGGAGAACGACCGCGAGGCGGTGCCGCCCGCCGGCAGGACGCCGTAGGACTGCGGGAGACCCGGCGTCTGGACGCCGCCGGTCGGCAGGAGGGTGGCGACGAGGTTGCCGGTGGGGCCGCTGCCGGCGTTGGCCAGCTCGAAGCTCACCGCGACCGTCTCGTCGGGATCGACGGCGTTGTTGGCGGGAGCGCAGCTCTCGCCGGCGATCGCGGAGCCGATCTTCTGGACGACCGGCGTACCGGGCACGCCGCAGCAGGCGAAGAGGCGGCGCGCGATCTCGAGCTGGAAGCAGAAGAGGGCGCCGGTGTCGCCCCCGGCGACGTCGGCGATGCGCAGCTTCCAGGTACCGGCCGAGGGTTTGCCGTTGAAGGCGGCGAGGGAGCCTTCGGGGCGGAAGGCGCCGGCGAAGGGAGCGGTGCCCGAGGTGATGGCGGCGGGCGCCGAATCGTCGAACACGGTCGGCGTGCCGGAGCAGCTGTTGGCGCCGCTGCCGAAGTTGTCGCCGCTGCCGCCGTTGCCGGAGGAGAGGTCGACGACCGTGCCGTCGGGTCCGATCAGGCTGATGCTCAGGTCGCCGTCAAAGGTGTGGTTGAGGCGCAGCCGCACGTTGACATCCGTGACCGCGCCGAGGTCGGACACGTTCAACGGGATCTCGACCGTGGTGAGGTCGGGCAACGCCACGCCGACGTCGCCGCTGCTGGTCGTCGAGGTGACGCTCAGCGGGTTGAGCGAGCCGAGGGTGAAGGTGTAGGTCACGAGACCCAGATTGGATACTCCGTCGGTGAGCTGCAGCGTGGCGGTGACCGTGCCGCCGCACGTGCCCCCGGCGACGAAGGTGAAGTTCCTGGCCGCCGTGCCGCCGATACCGACGACGCCGTAGGCCTGGGGCGCGCCCGGCGAGGTGACGCCGCCGCCCGGCAGCAGCGTGCCGATCAGGTTGACGGTCGCGGCGGTGCCGACGTTGCGGACCGGCAGACTCACCGTGACCGTCTCGCCGGGATCGATCGCGGCGTTGGGGAGGCTGCAGCCCTCCGTGACGATCGCCGCTCCAGGGGCGGTCTGGAGGATCGGCATCGGAGAGAGGGCGAAGTTCTGGACCGTGGTGTGGTTGGTGGTGACCACCACCCCCGGGGCCGAGGCCGGAAGGTAGCCGGGAGCCGAGGCGGTCATGCCGTAGGTGCCGGCGGCGACCGTCATGGAGTACGTGCCGGGGACGCCGGTCGTGCGGATGTAGCCGTCGGCCGTCTGGACCACGGCGCCGGGGATCGGCAGCCCGGTGGCGGCGTTGGTGACCACGCCCTCGATCGTGCCGTTGGCCGCCGGGGTGCAACTCGGGAAGGAGAAGTTGCCGATGCGGGTGAGCCATCCGAAGCTGCTGGCCGTGGCGCTGGCCGCGGTCAGGTACTCGGAGGTGAACCAGAAGGTGCACTCGTCCGCCGGGTCGACGTTCAGGGACGAGTAGTCGCCCCAGCGCGACTGCGTGGCGGTCTGCGAGCCGGTCCCCGAGATCAGGATGGTCTCTCCCTGGAAGAGTCCGCCCGGCGGGTCGGTCGCGAGACGGCCGGCATAGCGGATCGAGGGGAACGAGGTGGAGCTGGAGGCGCTGTAGCCCACGGCCAGGTTGCCGTTGCCGTCGATGGCGGCGCTGCCCATCCAGCGCTCGATGCCGTCGGGGGCGAACGTCGCCTGCTCGTGGACGGTGAAGCTGCCGCCCGGCAGGCTCCGGCGCAACTCGTAGTACCGGATGCCGGCGCGGTAGTTGGCCGCCGTCGTCGGCGCCACGCCGCTGGCGTTGACGGTGTGATTGACCACCAGCGACTCGTAGGTGCCGAAGTTGCGGTATTGCAGCCGGTACATCAACCGGTCGGCGATCGCGTCGAGGAATGAGCCGCTGTTCGCTGGCGGCGGCTGCTCGATGTCGTCCCGGCCCGCCGGGTTGCGCGGGTCGAAGCTGGCGACGAGCACCGGGCTGTCGGCCCGCTCGGCGAACGTCGAGCTCGCCGGGTTGGCGAAGTTCGGCCGGAATTCGAAGATCCGGATCGAGTCGAACGGATGGGCCGCGTCGGTGAACTCGTTGGCCGTGAAGTAGGCGAAGTAGCCGGGAGTGCCGGCCGGCGGCGGCGGGCCGTCGAGATCGACCGGCACCATGCCGCCGATCTGCGGGTTGCCGTTCTCGACGTCGAAATAGACATAACTCGCGGTCGGATCGCCGGCGAGCATCTTGAGGCGGTCGAAGGCGAACACGCCCGCCCCCAGGAAGGCCGTGGCTGCCTGGTTGAACTGGTTGTCCGTCATGTAGTACGCGTCGGGCCAGACACCGAACTTCGGATAATCGTTGAACTTGTTGTTCGGCATCATGAAGTCGTACAGGTAGTACGCCCCGGCCGGATCGGGAGTCTGCGAGATCGCGATCAATTGATGGTTGAACGGGTTGGCGACCGTGCAGAACTGGCTGAGCATCCAGCGGTCGGCGAGCGGGTCGTAGAGGACGATCGGATCGCCGTCATTGGTGTTGCCGCACGGCGCGCCGATGGCGGCCCAGACGCTGCCGAGGGTCAGCGCCGGCGTCAGGGGGGTGCCCGACTTGTCGTAGACCCGCAGCATATTGTTGACCATCTGTACGTAGTGGTTGGGGCCGACGTCGCCGACGGTGTCGGGCGGCATCACCCGCGAGCCGAAGGCCGCGGCGTTGTCGTCGCTGTTCACGCCTTCGAAGCTGACCAGCGGCGAGGGGAGCGCGTCCTCGGTCGGGAGCGACTCCTGGACCACCGGATCGACGGAGTCGGCCGGACCGGCGTTCTCGACGCGGAACGTGCGCAACGGCTTGACCTTGAGGTCGTCGGGGTTGGTCTCGTCCGGCGGCTTCTCCGACACGACCGGCGGGATTTCGGTGAGCTGGGGAGAGACCCCGAAGGCGACGGCCCGCGAAGGCGTGGGGTCCTGGGCGGCGGCGGGGAAGGGGTGAAGGAGGACGGCGCAAAGGGCGATCGACGACAGAGCCCACCTGCGGACAGCCAGGTACATCGGTTTTCTCATGAACAGAGCCTCCTTGAGCTCCAGGCAAGATGAGAATCGATCCGGCAAAGGGACAGAGCTCCTCTGACGCGCCGCCGGTCAGGGAGGGCGGTTGGGCAAAGGGAAGGGATAGACGAAAAGTGCCCGTCGTGCGCCATGGCGCTGCTTGGGGAGCACTCGTCGGCGGCCAGGCTGTCTCCCACGGAGAGAGACCCTCGGCTTTGCGTCGCCACCTCGCGATGGCTTTGCCCTTGGACGGGGGCTCCGGTCTACCGAGGCAGACCGTCAAAAGCTGTTAGATTTCCGGTACTGAGAAGGACTCCTACTGAATAAGGAGTCGCGAGGTTGACCAAACGGGACAAAAGGGCTGATGGGCCGATCGCGGTACAATTTCACCACGGACCCTTCTCTATGTCTTCGACACCAATGTATTGATCAGCGCTCTCGTCGCTTTTGTCCAGTGAACCTCCTCGACCTCTTCGCCATCCCCCTCGCCCGCGAGCCGGAAAAGCCGGCGCTCTTGGACCTCTCGTACCGGGAGCTGTTCGCCGAGGCGCGGAGTCTCGCCGCCGGGCTCCATGCGAAGGGGTTACGGAAAGGTGACCGCGTCGCGTTCTTCCTCGGCAACCGGACCGAATTCGTGACCGTGTACCTCGCGGTGATCGCGCTCGGCGCGGTAATGGTGCCGATCAACCTGGCCTACCGACGCCGCGAGATCGCCCACATGCTGGGAGACGCGACGCCTCGCTTCCTGCTCACCGAAAAGACCCAGCTTCCGATCCTGGACGAGCTCGAGCCGGAGGAGCGGGGGAGCGTCGAGCGGGTGATCCTGGCCGAGGAGATGGGGGAGTGGCGGGGCGACCCGGGGGGGCTGCCGGCGATTCGGGTCGACGGCTCCGACCTGGCGATGATCCTCTACACCTCGGGGACGACCGGCCGCAGCAAGGGGGCGATGATCAGTCACGACAACGTGCTGGCCACGGTCACCGGCCTGGTCGCCGCCTGGGCCTGGCGGCCGGACGACGTCCTGCTGTTGTCCTTGCCGCTCTTCCATACCCATGGTCTGGTGGTGGGCCTCCACTGCGCCCTCGCCGCCGGGGCTACGGTCCTCTTGCGACGCCGTTTCGAGGCCGCCGGGATCGTGCGCGAGCTGCTCGGAGGCGAGCCGACCCTGTTCTTCGGCGTCCCCACCATGTATGTGCGGCTGGTGGAAGAGCTGGGGAAGATAGAGGACCGCTCCGGGCTGGCCCGCATGCGTCTCTTCTGCTCGGGAAGCGCCCCCTTGGCGCCCGAAACCTTCACCGCCTTCCGGGAACTGGCCGGCCACGCCATCCTGGAGCGCTACGGCATGACCGAGACCGGCATGAACCTGAGCAACCCCTACGCCGGGAAACGGGTACCCGGGACCGTGGGGACGCCGCTGCCGGGCGTCTCCGCCCGAATAGTCGATCCCGAAGGAAAAAACGTCGAGCCGGGTAGGGAAGGGGAGCTGCTGGTACGGGGGAGCAACGTCTTCGCCGGCTACTGGCAGGCGCCGGAAAAGACCGCGGAGAGCTTCGTCCACGACGAGTTGGGCCGGCGCTGGTTCAAGACCGGGGACCTCGCCCGGCAGGATCCCGAGACCGGGTACTTCACACTTCTGGGACGACGCCACGAACTGATCATCAGCGGCGGTTTCAACGTCTACCCCCGGGAGGTGGAGGAGGTCCTCGTCACCTTTCCCGGAGTGCGCGAGGCCGCCGTCGCCGGCCGGTCCCACCCCGAGTGGGGGGAGGTTCCTGTCGCCTGGCTGGTCATGGATGGGGAAGTCGATGACGCGGCGCTGGTCGCCTTCTGCAAGGAGCAGATGGCCGGCTTCAAGGTGCCGCGGGAGGTCCGGCGGGTGGAGGCGTTGCCGAGGAACGCTCTGGGGAAGGTGCAGAAGCATCTGTTGGCGTAGCAAGGAAGAGGTCCAACCTGCGAAGGATCTCTTCTGCGGTCGCTTTGAACGCCTCGTACTTCTCTTCCTCGGTCCCCTCGACGGCCGCGGGATCTTCCAGGCTCCAGTGGGCCACGACGGTCTGCCCCGGAAAGATCGGGCAGCTCTCCCGAGCGTTGTCGCAGACCGTGATCACGAAGTCGAAGCGCATCTCCCGAAAACGGTCCCAGGACTTGCTTTCGGTGCCGCTCGCGTCGACGGCGTAGCACTCCTGGAGGACCCGGATCGCGAGAGGATTCACCTTCCCCGTCGGCCGCGAGCCCGCGCTGTAGGACTCGAACCGGGTGGGAGCCATCTTCCGCAGCAGGTACTCCGCGAGGATGCTCCGCGCGGAGTTGCCGGTGCAGAGGAACAGGACCGTCGCCTTTTTCTCGGGGCTCATGGTCAGCATCCAGGGATCTCGCACGCTGGTGCCTTACTCTCCGAGAGCTGGACGACCGCGTTGCGGGTGCAGCACTCCGCATAGAGGAAGGACAGCAGGTCGCGAAGCCCCTCGGTATCGGCCAGGTAACGGAGGAATCTCCCTTCCCGGTGCTGCTCGACGAGCTTTTCCTGATGCAGCGCGTCGAGGTGATGCGAGAGTGTGGACGCCGGGATGCCGAGCTCCTGCTGGAGCTCGCCCGCGACCATGCCCGTGGGATGCGAGGCCAGGAGGCGGCGCACGATCTCCAGGCGGACTTCGTGACCGAGCGCGGCGAACCGGCCGGCGTAGAGTTTGGCTTCTGACTGCATGCTTCGACGATACCCGAATAGTAGAGGGAAGTCAAGCGGAGTCCAGGGCCTTTGACGACCTCATCGCACTGGCCTAGACTTCGAATCCATTAACGCCCTTCCTTGAGTGAGGTTCTCTTATGCAGACGGTCAACATCATCTACTGGAAAGACGAGGGTGGGTGGGTGGGCTATCTCCAGGAGTATCCGGACTACTGGACTCAAGGTGAGACCTTTGAGGATCTCAAGGAGCACCTGAAAGACTTGTACAAAGATATTTCCGATGACGAGATTCCAGGGATTCGGAAGGTTGGAGAACTGGTCGTCTCGTGAAGCGAGCAGACCTGGTCAAGAGAATTGAGGGCTTGGGCTGTGTGCTGATTCGCCACGGTGGCAAGCACGACTGGTACCGCAACCCTGAGACAGGCGTCTCTCAGCCTATACCACGGCATCGAGAGATCAAGGAAAACCTGGCCAGGCACATCCTCAAGATGCTCGGCAGCAACGAGCGCTAGAGCGCGTGCTACCCTGACGGCCTCACGACACGGAGGCCCCATGGAACGCAAGACGTCCGCTCTCGCCGCTTTGCTTCTCCTCTGCTTGGCGGGCTCCCTCTCCGCCCAGGAAGCACCCACCGAGGTCCAGCAGCTCGAACGGGCGCTCTCGGCCTCTCCCGATCACGGCGGCATGTGGATCGAGCTCGCCGCGGCGCATGCCCGGGCCGGCAACAAGGCCGAAGTGGTGAAGTGGCTGGAGAAGGCGGTGGCGCGGGGGCTGGACTTCGACATCGCCGAGAACCCCGTGTTCGCGCCGTTCCTGGAGACCCCCGAATTCAAGGCGCTCGTGGAGAAGGCCAAGGCCCACCGCAAGGTGGTGAGCCGCAGCAAGGTCGCTTTCAAGCTCCCCGAGAAGGACCTCATCCCCGAGGGGATCGCCCACGACCCGAAGACCGGCGCGTTCTTCGTCGGCAGCCTCGCCAAGAACAAGATCGTCCGCGTCGACAAGGCCGGCAAGGCGAGCGATTTCAAGACCAGCGGGCAGGATGGTCTCTGGGCCGTCATCGGCATGAAGGTCGACCCGGCGAGCCGGACTCTCTGGGCGTGCTCCGCCGAAGCCGCGCAGCAGGCCGGCGCCTCGGGCCTCTTCCGGTACGACCTCGACACCGGCAAGCTCCTCGGCAAGATCACCCTTCCGGACAAGCCGCAGCTCCATCTGCTAAACGACCTCACGTTCGGCATGGGCGGGGAGGTCTTCATCACCGACAGCAAGGCCGGCGTCGTCCACCGGCTGCGGCCCGGCAAGGACGCGCTGGAGGTCCTGGTGGGGCCGGGCACCTTCATCTATCCCAACGGCATCGCCGTCTCTCCGGATGGGAAGAAGCTGTTCGTGGCCGATTTCGCCAAGCACCTTTCGATCGTGGACGTGGCGACCGGACAGGTGCGTCCCCTGGCGCATCCGGAGACGGTGAACGTCGTGGGCATCGACGGGCTGTACCTCCACGCGGGCAGCCTGATCGCCGTCCAGAACGGCGCCGGGGCGGAGCGCATCCTGCGCTTCCGGCTCAACCCCGCGCTGGACGCCATCGAATCCGAGGAGATCCTGGAGAGCCGCAACCCGCTCTTCGAGCTCCCGACGACCGGCGTCGTGGTCGGCGACTCCTTCTTCTATATCGCCAATAGCCAGCTCCGCAGCCTCGACGACCAGGGAAAGGTCAGGCCGGACGCGAAGCTCGAGGAGAGCGTGGTCCTCGAAGTCCCGCTCGGGACGGCCGTTGGCAGATGATCGCGGGGCAGTCGATGAACGCCCCGGCCGAGCCCGCTACGGGATCGCGCTGAGCGGAATCCTCCGCAGCTCCCGGCCGTTCTGGCCTTCGATGGCGGTGAAGAAGAGGTCGTCGCCGGCGACGGTCAGCCACTCGGGGTAGGACCAGGACGCCCCCGGGGAGATGTCGTCCACCAGCCGCGTGCCTTCGGCCGTGCCGTCGCTCGCCCAGAGCTCGGTCCCGTGCAGGCCGTCATTGGCGGAGAAGACGACCCGGTCTCCCGCGGTGGTCAGCCAGAGCGGATGCGAGTCGGGAGGGCCGGGGTAGATGTCCTTCACCAGCACGGTCCCCGCGACGGTCCCGTCGGTCTTCCACAACTCGCCGCCGTGCGCCGCGTCCCGGGCCTGGAAGAAGAGCTCGTCCCCCAGGACGGCGTAGTGCGGCGCCGAGAAGTACGGTGTGAGGATGCCGTCGCTCAGGTCGGCGCCGAGCGAGAAGGTGCCCTGCGGCGTACCGTCGGTACGCCAGAGGAATTGACGCCGATCGCCGTCGGTCCGGCGGGCGCGGAAGAAGAGCAGGCCGCCGGCCGTCTCCAGGTTGTTGGGGGCCTTCGCTCCCGAGGCTTCGGTCACGGCGGGCTTGGTTCCCGCAGTCGTGCCGTCGGTGCTCCAGACCTCCGGCCCGCGGCCGTCCACCCAGGTGGCGAAGTAGACGCGTCCTCCCATCAGGGTGAAGTCGGGCCTGACGTAGACCTCCGTCGCGTTGCCGTTGAACGTGGTGATGGCGAAGGTCCCCGCCGCCGTGCCGTCGGTGCGCCACACGCGGGTCGTGTTGCTGTCCGCCGAATAGCCCAGGAAATAGACCAGGGAGCCGATCGAGGTCTCCTCGGAGATGTAGAGGTCGGAGGGGAGGTCGAGCAGCTTCCGCGTCCCCGCGGCCGTGCCGTCGGTGATCCAGAACGAGCTCTCCCTGGAGGGCGGAGTGGACGTGACGCTGCTGAAGGAGAACAGAGCCTTGCCCGCGAATGGGACGGGCCTGCCGGGAGCGGACCCGTCGAACGAGGTCAGGGGGAAGGTCCCCCCGGGAGTACCATCCGTCTTCCAGATCTGGATGTCGCTGATGCCCAGCACCACATCGAAGTCCTTGACCATCTGGAAGACCGCGCCGCCGGCTACGGGGACGGCCGCGGAGGCGACCCGAAAATTGCAGTAGCCCAGGGGGATGTCCACCAGCCGCGACGTCGTGCTGGCGGTCCCGGCGCTGACCCACAGCTCGTTCTGGAACTGGACACAGGCGTTGAAGAGGACCCGGTCGCCGAAGGCGCTCAGGTTTTCCGGCGACGAGCTCACCGGCCGCGTCCACTCGTAGAGGATGCCGGTCCCGGCCGGCGAGCCGTCGCTGGCCCACAGCCCCGTCTCGCCGAGCTCGTCCATGCCCAGATAGAAGACCCTTCCGCCCAGCCTGCCCACGTCGAGCGGCAGCCAGACCGGGTGCTCGGCGTAGTGCGACTCGCCGTACCGGCCCTTCGAAAGGAGGACGGTCCCGGCTGTTGTACCGTCGGTCGACCAGATCTCGGTCGGTTCCTCCTGGCCGAAGTAGAGCTCGAAGAGCAGGCGGCCGCCCGGGATGCGGGTAAAGGCCCGGACGGTGTAGGCCCCAAGGCCGCTGTTGGAGCCCGGAACCAGGGACAGGTCGCGGATCAGACGCGTCCCGGGTCCCGTGCCGTCGCTGATCCAGGGACCGGCGACGCCGCTGAAGATCACGCGGTCTCCCAGGGGGGTGAAGAACAGGCTGGAAGGGCAGCCCCCCGGGCATCCGGTCAGGAGAGAGGTGGTCCTGGGCGTGCCGCCCGAGGTCCAGATCCGAAACCCGGCGAAGCTGTCGAACGCGGCGAAGATCAGACGGTTGCCGGCACGCTCGAGCCGCTGGGGGAGGAAGGGGTTGTATTGCTCGCCGAACGGATGGGGATCGGAAAAACCGGTCACGCGCCGGGGGTTCCAGGCCGGGCCTTCGGCGGCCCAGATCTCCACGTCGCGGACGCCGTCGTCGGCCAGGAAGTAGACCCGGCCGTCGATGGGCTTGAGGAAGCGCGTCCAGGTAAAGGGGGCGGCGGGGCGGAACCCGCTCACGGGCACCGTGCCGCCGGCCGTGCCGTCGCTGGTCCAGAGCTCCATCCCGTCGGCCGGGGCCAGGAAGAACAGGCGCGATCCATACCGGGTGAGGAGCCGGGGCCGCGGCGCGCCGCCCGGCAGGGCCCGGAGGAGGCGCACCCTGCGGGACAGACCGTCGGCCTCCCAGAGGCCCATGCCGCCGGGACCCCGGCCCAGGAAGTACGCGCGGTCGCCGATCGCCACCATCTCGCGTACGACCGTGCCGCCGGGGCCGGGGACGAGGTCCGCCACCGGCCCGGTCCCCGCCACGCTGCCGTCGCTGCTCCACAGCTCACAAACCTGGGCGGGGGTACAGGCGGTGAAGTACAGCCGGTGGTCGCCGACCGCGCTGAGCGGGTTGCCCCGGTGGGAGAGCGGGGTCTGGAAGGGTCCCGCGACCGGCCAGGTCCCCTGGGGGGTCCCGTCCGTCCGCCAGATGTAGGTGGTCTCCCCCAGCTCCGCGTACTCCTGGTACGCCGAGAAGAACGCCACCTCGCCGGTGGAGCCCAACGCCCGGACGCTGCCGCACGGCGGGCAGGGGTTACCCACCAACTCGGTGCCGCCGGGCGTACCGTCGGTCGCCCAGATGGCGATCCAGATGTGATTGTCGTAGGCGAGGAAGACGGCCTTGTTCCCGACGCTCAGGAACTGGCTGGGCGCTCCGCCGCTGCCCTGCCCGGGATCGAGGTCCTCGACCAGCTCGACGCCGGCCGCCTGTGCCCTCCCGGTAAAGAGGACGGCGAGGAGGAGATAGAGGAGCGCGAGGCGGCGGTTGTCTCTCATGGCAGGGGGAGCCGCCACAGCTCGCGGCCGTGTATCCCGTCGTCGGCGGTGAAGAAGAGCTGGTCCTCCGCGGCCGTCAGCCACCACGGGGCGGACCAGGAGGGGCCGGGCGCGATGTCCGCCTCCCTGCGGGTGCCTTCCGCCGTGCCGTCGCTCGACCACAGCTCCATGCCGCCGCCGCCGATCGCCGAAAAATAGACCCGGCCTCCCGCCGCGGCCAGCCACATCGGATACGAGCCGGCGGGCCCCGTGAAGATGTCCTTCACCGGGACCGTGCCTTCGCGCGTGCCGTCCGACTTCCACAGCTCGGCCCCGTGCGCGCCGTCGGACGCCCGGAAGAAGACTTCGTCGCCGAGCGTGGCGAAGCGTGTTATCGGATAGAACGTGAAGAGATCGTCGCTCAGGTCGGCGCCGAGCGCGAAGGTCCCCGCCGGAGTGCCGTCCGTGCGCCAGAGGACCCGGCGCGAGCCGCCGGTCTCCAGGGCGCGGAAGAAGAGCAGGCCGCCCGCCGCCCACAGACTGTCCGGCTCCGCCATCCCGGCGGCCGCGGTCACGGCCGGCCCGGTCCCCTGGGGCGTGCCGTCGGTGCTCCAGATCTGGATCCCGCCGCTCTGCGGGCGGACCACGAAGTAGACGCGGTTGCCCAGGCGGGTGAGCTCGGGGTCGACGAAGCTGTGGGTCAGGTCGGAGACCACCGGGGTGATCGGGAAGGTGCCGGCCGCCGTGCCGTCGGTGCGCCAGACGCGCACCTCGTTCGCCGCATGGTTCACGCCCACGAAGAAGGCCTCGGAGCCGAGCCCGGTCTCGTAATAGGCAAAGACCCCCGGGAGGTCGACCCGTTTCTCGGTCCCTGCCGCCGTGCCGTCCGTGACCCAGAGCGAGGCTCCGTTCGTCGGGGCCGGCCCGGGCACGGCGGGGATCACCTGGAACAGCGCCTTGCCCGCCAGGGGCACCGGCGCGTTGACGACGGCGTTCGGGAAGGAGGTGAGCGGCGCCGTGCCCGCCGCGGTGCCGTCGGTCCGCCAGATCTCGAGCCGGACGCCGTAGGAGACGTTGTCGGCGTACTCGCGGCTCAGCCGGAAGACTCCGATGCCGCCGGTACCGCCGACGTCGACGACCTTGGAAAGGACGGGGTGGCCACAGGGGCCAAGGGCCACGTCGACCCGGTCCGTCGTGCCCGCGGTGCCGCCGCTGACCCAGAGCTCGTTGAGGTAGCTCCGGCAGGCGACGAAGAGGACATGGTCCTCGAAGGGGCTGAGCGAGCGCGGGTCGGAGCCGGCCTGACGGTCCCACTCGAACACGGCGCCCGTGCCCGCCGGGGTGCCGTCGCTCCTCCTGAGCTGCGGGACCCCGAGCACCGGAGAGTAGTCCGCAAACAGCGTCCAGGCTCCTAGCGCGCCGAGCTCCATCCGGGTCCGCGGGGGCTGGTAGTGCGATTCCGCGGCCATGCCCATGGTGACGAAGACTGTCCCGGCCGGGGTGCCGTCGGTCGCCCACATCTCGACGGGCTCGCGCTCCTCAATGTAGCGCTCGAAGAAGACGCGGCTTCCGGTGCTCGTGAACGCCCGCACCGCGGAGTAGCCCGGGCCGGGGACCAGGTCGCGGAGGACGCGCGTCCCCGGGCCGGTGCCGTCGCTGATCCAGGGCTCCATGCCGTACCTCGCGTTGCGGCCGGCGAAGACCACCCGCGTTCCCAACCGCGCGAACCGGGGGGTCAGCGGGAGCTCGGGACAGCCGCCCGGGCAATCGGTGAGCCGCTGCGTGCTCCCGGGCCGGCCGCGCGACGTCCACAGCCGCAAGCCGGTCCGGCCGTCGTTGTTGGCGGCGAACAGGAGACGGCCGCCGACGCTCTCCAGGCTTTCCGGGACGAAGGCGGCGTACCACCCGTCGGGCCCGAAAGGATAGTAGGGCCTGAAATCGGTCACGGCCGTCAGGCCACCCCCGGTGCCGTCGGCGCGGCCCAGCGCCATGCCGGGGGGGCCGGCGGCGGGCAGGGAGGATCGGCGGGCGGGGCTGGGGGTGTGGGACT
>JBKKAU010000881.1:0-4432 GCA_046714475.1 Thermoanaerobaculia bacterium | reverse complement strand
CCCGGACCTGCCGCCGCTCACCGTCTACGCCAGCGACCAGGCGCACTCGTCGATCGACAAGGCGGCGATCGTCCTGGGGGTCGGGACGGAGAACGTGCGGCGGGTGGCGAGCGACGGGGCGTTCCGGATGTCGGCGCCGGCTCTCGCCGAGGCGATCGAGCAGGACCGCGCAGCCGGCCGCCTCCCCATGGCGGTGGTGGCGCCCGCCGGCACCCCCTCGACCACCAGCGTCGACCCGGTGCCGGAGATCGCCGACCTCTGCGAGCGGCACGGCCTGTGGCTCCACGTCGACGCCGCCTACGCCGGCTCGGCCGCGATCTGCCCCGAGCTCAGGGCGCTGATGCCAGGGATCGAGCGCGCCGACTCTCTGGTGGTCAACCCGCACAAGTGGCTCTTCACCCCGGTCGACTGCTCGGTGCTCTACGTGCGCGACCCGGCGCTGCTCAAGGCCGCCTTCTCGCTGGTCCCCGAATACCTGCGCACCGACGAGCCCGGGGTCACCAACCTGATGGACCTGGGGTTCCAACTCGGCCGGCGCTTCCGGGCGCTCAAGCTCTGGATGGTGATCCGTGCCTTCGGCGTCGAGGGCCTCAGGGAGCGCATCCGCGAGCATTGCACGATGGCGCGGACGCTCGCCGCCCGCGTCGTGGCCGAGCCCGGCTTCGAGCTGTCCGCGCCGGCGCCGTTCAGCGCCGTCTGCTTCCGCGCCCTGCCGGCGCCCGGGGGAGGCCCCGCCGCCGAGGACTCCTTCAACGAGCGCCTGCTCGCCCGCGTCAACGCCGCCGGCCCCTTCTTCCTGTCGCACACCTCGCTCCGGGGGCGCTACACCCTGCGCGTCGCCATCGGCAACGTGCGTACCCGGCCCGAGCACCTGGACGCCCTCTGGCGGCTGCTGGTCGAGGAGGCCGCCACCCTGCGCGGGGCGGCGGAGGCTCAGTAGAAGTCGGAGCAGGAGAGGTGCGCCCGGGATTTCCATCCCGGGCTATGAAGAAGGGCGTCCTAACAGACTATGGATCAAAGGCAAGTCCCGGCAGGGACGCCCTTCCCGTAGCCCAGGGTGGAACCCTGGGCGCCTTTCCGATACGGTACGCCCCCGGGGGGCACGCCCCGGCCTCCAGAACCTGACCCAAAGGAGCTTTCCATGCCGCGGATCACGCGGGTGTACACCCGGACCGGCGACGACGGGACGACCGGCCTGGGCGGCGGGCAGCGGGTCGCCAAGGACTCGCCTCGCATCGAGGCCTATGGCACCGTCGACGAGCTGAGCTCGGCGATCGGCGTCGCCGTGGCCCTGGGGCTCGACCCGCGTCTCGCCGAGACGCTGGCGCGCGTCCAGAACGACCTGTTCAACCTGGGCTCCGACCTCTGCATCCTGGAGGAGGACAAGGCCCGCATGCCCGTGCCGGTCGTCGAGGAGCGCCACGTCGACGCCCTGGAGCGGTTGATGGACGACCTGTCGCGCGAGCTGCCACCGCTCGCCAACTTCATCCTCCCCGGCGGCACGCCCGGCGCCGCCCAGCTCCACGTCGCCCGCACCGTCTGCCGCCGGGCCGAGCGGCTGGCCGTCGCCCTCGCCCGCGACGAGGCGGTCGGACCCAACGTCGTCCGCTATCTGAACCGGCTGTCGGACGCCCTGTTCGTCATGGCCCGCTACGAAAACCTGAAGCGCGGCGCCTCCGACGTCCTCTGGGACAGCCGGGCCTGAAAGGGGAGTTGGCGCGGGTTTTGAATTGTCCCAAAACACGTCCGCAGCCACGGGGCCGCGGGCACTGAGCCTAGGAGGCAGACAATGTCATCGTCCTTCGGTGTCTATCTGATCGGATTCATCCTGGTGGTGGTCGGTCTGGCGTTCGGCGCGAACCTCGCCGGGGTCCCGCCGACCTGGATCGGCGTCGGCGTCATCGTCCTTCTCGGAATCGGCATCCTGAGCGCGGTCAAGAGGACCCAGGCGAAAACCCCACCGCCGCCCATGCGTTGACCGGGAGCGCCCCGGACGGGGCGCCTCCCCCGGTTCCCTTCCAGACCTACAGCACCGTCTCGCGGACGACCTCTTCGACCGTGGTCACGCCGTCACGGATCTTCTGCAGACCGCTCATGCGCAGCGTGGTCATGCTGTTCTGGACAGCCTTCTGGCGCAGCTCGTAGGAGCTGGCGCCAGAGAGGATCAGCTCGCGGATCTCGTCGTCGATCTCCAGCACCTCGTAGAGGCCGAGGCGGCCCTTGTAGCCGGTGCCGCTGCAGCGGTCGCAGCCGCGGCCCTTGAACAGCTTGAGCGTACGTGACTCGTGCTCGGAGAAGCCGACGGTGACGAGGCCGGCCGGCGGCAGCTCCATCGGCTCCTTGCAGAAGGTGCAGATCCGGCGCACCAGGCGCTGGGCCACCACCATGTGCACCGAGGTGGCCACCAGGAAGGGCTCGATGCCCATGTTCATCAGACGGTTGATCGACGACGGGGCGTCGTTGGTGTGCAGTGTCGAGAGCACCAGGTGGCCGGTCATGGCGGCCTTGATCGCCACCTCGGCGGTCTCGAAGTCGCGGATCTCGCCGACCAGGATGATGTTGGGGTCCTGGCGCAGGAACGAGCGCAGCGCCGCCGCGAAGTTGAGGCCGATCTGCTCCTTCATCTGCACCTGGTTGATGCCCATCAGGTTGAACTCGACCGGATCCTCGGCGGTCATGATGTTGACCTCCGGAGTGTTGATGCGCTGCAGCGCCGAGTAGAGGGTGTTGGTCTTGCCCGACCCCGTGGGGCCGGTGACCAGCACCATGCCGTAGGGTTTGAGGATCGCCTGCTCGAAATGGCGCAACGAGTCCGGCTCGAAGCCGAGCTTCGTCATGTCGAGCATCAGCTTGTCCTTGTCGAGGAGACGCATGACGATCTTCTCGCCAAAGAGCGTGGGCAGCACCGAGACCCGGAAGTCGAGGTCCTTGCTGCGCCCCGAGATCTTGGTCTTGATCTTGATGCGGCCGTCCTGAGGCAGGCGCTTCTCGGCGATGTCCAGCTTGGCCATGATCTTGACGCGGCTGGTGATCGCCTCCTTGAGCTTGAGCGGCGGACGCATCATCTCGTAGAGGATGCCGTCGATGCGGTAGCGCACCCGGTAGTCCTTCTCGTACGGCTCGATGTGGATGTCCGAGGCGCCGCGCTTGATGGCGTCGGTCAGGACGATGTTGACCAGCTTGACGACCGGCGCCTGCTCGGACTCCTCCTCCAGCGTCGCGAGGTCGAGGTCCTCCTCCTCCTCCAGGACCTCGAGGTCGCCGCTGGTCTCCTCGGAGAGGTCCTCCATCACCTTCTTGAGCTCGATGGCGTGCGTCGAGCCGTAGTAGCGGTCGATGGCGGCGCGGATCGACGTCTCGGAGGCGACCACCGGCTCCACCTTGTAGCCGGTCATGAACTTGACGTCGTCCATGGCGAAGACGTTGGTCGGATCGGTCATCGCGACCGTGACCGTGGCGCCCGCCTTGGTGACCGGAAAGATCGTGTACTTGCGCGCGATGTCCGCGGGGATGATCTTGACGACCGCCTCGTCGACGTCCATGCCGGTGAGGTCGACCGAAGGGACCTTGAACTGCTGCGACAGCGCTTCGACCAACTGGCGGTCGGTCAGGTGCCCGAGCTTCACCAGGTTGGTGCCGAGCCGTCCGCCCTGGTCTTTCTGCAGGGTGAGCGCCTCCTGGAGCTGGGCCTGGGTGATCCTGCCGCTCTTGACCAGAAGGTCGCCCAAACGGTCGGGGGCGGCCTGGGGCTGTGGCTTGCGCAATGGTTCCGATGGTGCCATGCAAACTCCCCTACAGACAGATCGGCTCCGGCCTCTTCCGCGAGACGACGAATGAGAGATAGAGGTCTGTTAATGCGTCTTTGAGCCGGTGCGCAGTGTAGCAGCCGCCGGGAAAGGGGGTCAACGCAAGACCCGGCCGGGCCTCTACCCCGCCGCGGAGAGGATCTCGGCCGCCCGCGCCGCCACCCGGCCGGGGGGGATCACGGTCATGCAGGGCTTGGCCTCGGGAAAGCGCCGGTAGCAGAAGCTGCACGGCAGCTCTTTCCAGAGGGCACGATCCGGAGCGCCGTAGGGGCCGTGCCGGGCCGGGTCGGTGGGCCCCAGCAGCATGAGGACCGGCGTGCCCAGGGCATGGGCGAGGTGGGTCGGGCCGGAGTCGCCGCCCATCACCAGGCTCGCCCGCCGCAGCAGCGCCGCCAGGATCGGGATGCTGGGGGCGGAGACGGCCCGCACCGCGCCGTCGCTCGCCGCTTCGACCTCGGCGGCGAGCCGCTCCTCCCCCCGCGCCAGCGCGATGTGGACGGGCAGGCCCGTCCGCGTCCGCAGCTCGCGCGCGCCGGCGCCCCAGCCGGCCGGCGGGTAGGACTTGTAGGCCCAGCCCGCCCCGGGAAGCATCAGCACGAACGGCCCCGAGCCCAGGACCCGGCGCG
>JBKKAU010000880.1:0-1988 GCA_046714475.1 Thermoanaerobaculia bacterium | reverse complement strand
GTCCAGGAGATCATGACGCCCGAGATCCACTCCGTCCCCGCGGAGACCCCGGTCTCCGAGGTGGCCGAGATGATGATCCGCACCCACATCCACCGCCTGCTCGTCACCCGCGACGACAAGGTGGTCGGCATCCTCAGCACCTCCGACCTACTAGGACTGTTGGTGGAAGAGCGCGGCTAACGCGGGCGCAAGCCTGGGTTGACGGGCTCCGCGATCCGGAGTGGTAATCTAGCGCCGCCGGAAACGACCTCCGGCGGCCCCTTCGGAGAGCGAGGTCCCATGAGCCAGAGAAACATCCCCACCGTCAACCTGAACGACTACACCGCCGGCGACTCCGCCGGCCGGGCGCGGCTCGTCCAGACCCTGGGCGACGGCCTGCGCGAGTTCGGCTTCCTGAACGTCGAAGGCCACGGCATCGACTCGGACCTGATCCGCGGCACCTACCGGCTCTGGCAGCGGTTCTTCGAGCTCGACGACGCGACCAAGCGCCAGTACGCCGGCGTCGAAGGGGGCGCGCGCGGCTTCACCCCATTCGGGGTCGAGCACGCCAAGGACTACCCGCTGCCCGACCTCAAGGAGTTCTGGCACGTCGGCCAGGAGCTGCCGGAGGGGCACCCCTACCGGTCGGAGTACCCGGCCAATGTCTGGCCGCAGGAGCTCCCCGAGATCAAGGATCCGACGCTGCGTCTCTATACCAGCCTGGAGCGGGTGGCCGAGAACCTCCTGCGGGCGCTGGCCGAGTACTTCGACCTGCCGCGCGAGACCTTCGCCTCGATGATGGATCACGGCAACAGCATCCTGCGCGTCATCCACTACCCGCCGGTTTCGCCCGACGCCGCCCCGGCCGTCCGCGCCGCGGCGCACGAGGACATCAACCTCATCACGCTGCTCTGCGAGGCGACCGACTCGGGGCTCGAGATCCTCACCGGCGAAGGCGAGTGGATGCCCGTCGAGACCGGCCCGGGCCAGATCGTGGTCGACGCCGGCGACATGCTCTCGCGCTGCACCAACGAGGTGGTCTCCGCCACCACGCACCGGGTGGTCAACCCGACGGCCGAGTCCGCCCACCGCGACCGCTACTCCATGCCCTTCTTCGTCCACCCCTACTCGTCCTGCGACCTGACGGTCATGGAGCGCTTCACCTCGGAAGAGGCTCCCCCCAAGTTCCCGCCGATCACCGCCGGCCAGTTCCTGGACCAGCGGCTGCGGGAGATAGGGCTCAAGAAGTAGGACGGGCCGGACTCGGACGATGCAACTCCCTCTCCGCCTCCGGCTCCCGCTCTTCCCCCTCCTGGCCCTCGCCCTGCTGGCGGCCCCCGGGGCCGCCGCGGCGAAACGGCCGATCACCGAGAAGGACCTCTTCCGCTTCGTCTGGATCGCCGACCCGCAGATCTCGCCGGACGGCCGGCAGGTCGCCTTCGTGCGGGTCAGCGTCGACGAGAAGAGGCAGGGGTACGAGACAGCCCTGTGGATCGTCCCGACCGACGGCGGCGGCGGCGATGGCGGCGAGCCGGCGCGCCCCCTGACGCGCGGCCCCGCCGACTCCTCCCCCCGCTGGTCGCCCGACGGCAAGAAGCTGGCGTTCGTCCGCGCCGCCGAAAAGGACGGCAGGAGGCAGCCGCCGCAGGTCTACTTGCTGCCGCTGGTCGGCGGCGAGGCGCGTCCGGTCACCGACCTCCCCCGCGGCGTCGGCTCCCCGGCCTGGTCGCCCGACGGCAGGACGATCGCCTTCACCAGCTCGACCATCGACAAGGACCTCGCGAAGAAGGACCGTAAACCCGGGGAAGCCGCGGGTGAGCCGGAGCGGGAGAGCGACGTGCGGGTGATCACCCGCGCCGTCTACCGCTTCAACGATCAGGGCTATCTCGACCCCAGCCGCCCCGACCATCTCTGGACCGTCGCGGTCCCGCCGGACGGCGCCGGCGCGGCCCCGGCGCCGCGCCGCCTCCCCACCGGGACGTTCGAGGAGGGCAGCCCCACCTGGTCCC
>JBKKAU010000879.1:0-2094 GCA_046714475.1 Thermoanaerobaculia bacterium | reverse complement strand
CCGGTGACCATGGACTCGTCCACGGCGCTCGCGCCTTCGAGCACGACGCCGTCCACCGGCACCTTTTCCCCGGGGCGGACGCGCAGGCGGTCGCCCGGCTGGATCTGGTCGAGGGGGACATCCTCCTCCGTCCCGTCCTCGCGGAGCCGGCGGGCCGTCTTGGGAGCCAGGCCGAGGAGGGCCTTGATCGCCGCTCCCGTGCGGCCGCGCGCCCGCAGCTCCATGACCTGCCCGAGGAGCACGAGGGCCACGATGACGGCGGCGGCCTCGAAATAGACCCCCACCTCCCCGTGCTCGTCGCGGAAGGAGGCCGGGAACCACTCCGGCGCCAGCCGGGCGACGACGCTGTAGACGTAGGCCACGCCGACGCCGAGCGCGATCAGGGTGAACATGTTGAGGCTGCGATGGACGAGCGAGTACCCGCCGCGCACGAAGAACGGCCAGCCGCCCCAGAGGACGACCGGAGTGGCCAGGATCATCTCGATCCATCCGAGGGTCCGCGGCGAGACGAGACGCTCGAAGGGGTTCCAGCCCAGATGGGGCGCCATGGCGATCAGGAGCAGAGGCAAGGAGAGCGCCGCGCTCACCCAGAGCCGGCGGGTCATGTCGCGCAGCTCGGGGTTCTCCTGCTCGGCAGCCCCCGCCGCACCGAGCACGGGCTCGAGGGCCATGCCGCACTTCGGACAGAAGCCAGGGCGGTCCTGCCGGACCTCGGGGTGCATGGGGCAGGTGTAGACGGTCGCCTCCGGAGCGGCGTTGTCCGCCCTCACGGGTCCTTGGGGAGGATGGGCATGGTCTTTCATCGTGCCTCCAGGGGCGCGCGGATCCGGCCGGCGCTCCGGGAAGGATAGGACAGGTGATCGTCCCCGGTCTCGGTTTGACCCGCTCGACGGGATGGGTGACAATCCGCGCGTGGTGCTGCGCAAGCGACTCGTCGCCGCTCTCCTTCTCCTCGCCCTGGCCGCGATACCGCAGCTGCTCGGGCTGGGAGCGCATGTCTTCGTGCATCATGAGCATGCCGAAGAGGCGGCCGGGCACGGCTCGGAGTGGTCCGGTCTCGCGGAATCCCTGGTCCATGGGCACCGGCATGCGGAGGGGGTCCCCGACCATGAGCACCGCCTCCTGCCCTCTCCGGCGTTCCGGCCCGACCCGTCCCAGGATCTCGACGCGCCGGCCGCCGCCTCCCTGGAGTCTCCCGCCGCGGGCCGGCTCCCGCTCGCCGGCACGGCCTCCGGGCAGTCCGGCGCCCGCCCCTCCGGCTCGGGTCCGCCGCGGCTCCATCTCCTCTGCGCCCTGCTGATTTGATCTCCGCCTCCTAGCGGCTCCCGGATTCCCGCGGTGCCTTGGGCACCCGTATGTCCATGCTTTTCCAAGCTTGCCGAATGGAGGCGCCATGCAACGCGCACGCATTGTTCTGTTCGTCCTTTTCTCGCCCGCGGCGCTCATGGGCCAAGAGGCCCCGACGCTGACGGAGGAGGAGTTTCTTGCCGCGGTGACCGAGTCTCACCCGGCCGCGGTGTCGCTCGCCGGAGAGCGCGAGATCGCGGCTGCCGAGGCGGTCCGGGCCTCGCTGCTGCCGAACCCCGCGCTCGAAGCCAGCATCGAGGAGCCCGACGGAGCTGCTAGGGAGACGACCGCCGGAGTGACGTGGACCCCGCCGCTCGACGGCCGCCGCGCCCTGCGGCGGGAGGCGGCGGAGAGGGGCCTCGCCGCGGCGGAGAGCCGTCTCGAAGCGGCCCGTCTCCGTCTGCGCCTCGACCTGCGGGAGGCCTACGCGGGCTGGGCCTTCGCGTGGGAGCGGAGGGAGCTGCTCGCCGCCCACCTCGCCCGCGTCGGGGAGCTGGCGGAGAGGGCCCGCGCCCGGGCGGGAGCCGGCGAGATCCCGGGCCTTGCCGCCCGCCGCTTCACGTTGGAAGAGGCGCAGGCCCGGGCCGACCTCGGCCGGACCGAAGCCCGCCTGGCTGCCGCGCGGGCCGCCCTGGCAGCCTGGGATCCGGGGATCGCTCAGGATGCACGGCCCGCCGCGCTTCCCCTGCCTCAGACGGCTGGAACGGTTCCGGACCTGGGGGGGCGCGCCCCGGAAGGGGGCCCCGC
>JBKKAU010000878.1:0-3214 GCA_046714475.1 Thermoanaerobaculia bacterium | reverse complement strand
CCACCCGGGTGTTCGAGCGCTCGCGCGCGGCGGCCTCCGCCATCGAAGACCTGCGCCGGGCCGCGGGCGAGACCTCCACGGTGGCGCGCCAGATCTCCATGGCCACCCAGCAGCAGAACGCCGCCTCGGACGAGGTGGTGCTGACCTTGAAGGAGGTCAGCCACGTGGTGCAGCGGATGGCCGACAGCCTGCAGCAGTTCTCGGGCACCGCCGACCGCCTGAACCAGCTCGGGCTCGTCATCCAGATGGGGGCGCAGTCGTTCCACCTCGACTCGCCGCACTCGTTGAAGCACCTGGCCGAGACCTGGGGCGCCGCGGTCCGCCGCCGGATCGGCAACTGGGAGGCGATCGAGCGGCTGCTCGAAGACCTGGTGCACCAGAAGCCCTATGTGGAGTGCCTCTACTTCTTCGACGGCAAAGGCAGCCAGGTCGCCCTGACCGTCAACCGGCACATCGTGGGCGACCGCGAGGTGCCGCCCGCTGTCAAGGCCGGCGAGGGTTTCGGCGAGCGCATCTGGTACAAGTCGGCGACCAAGGAGGGGCGGACGATCCTGACGCCGCTGTTCGAGTCGCTGCTCTCCGGCGAGCCCATCTTCACCGCCGCCACCCCGATCTACGAGCGCGGGGAGCTGGTCGGGGTCCTGGGTCTGGACGTCAACGTCGACAGCTGGGCCAAGATCTAGCCCGGCCCGGGGAAGCCCCTTGGATCCGGAGTTCGCCGACCTCGTCCCCCTCTTCGCCGAGGAAGCGCGCGACCGGCTGGAGCGGCTCGCCACTTATGTGCCGCGCCTGGGCTCCGATTCCCAGGCCATGGTCGAGGCCAAGCGCGAGCTCCACACTCTCAAAGGCGCGGTACGGATGCTCCGGCTGGGTCCCCTCGCCGAGCTCTGCCACGCCGCCGAGGAGGTGCTGCACACCGCGCCGCCGGGCATGGTCGCGCTGCTGACCCGGGTCGTCGACGAGCTGTCCGCCCTGGTGGAGGCGGTGTCGCGCGGCGAAGAGCCGCAAGGAGACCCGGAGCTGCTGGCGCTGCTCGCCGCGCCGGCGCCGGCCGCCCCGCCGTCTGATCTCGCCGCAACGGCTCCCGATCCCGCCGCACCGCCGTCTGATCTCATGGCACCGCCGTCTTATCTCGCCGCACCGCCGTTTGATCTCGCCGTACCGGCTCCCGCCGCGGCGGCGGTCTCCCGTCCCGCCGCGGACATCCGGGTGGACGCCGCGGCGCTCGACGCCGTGGCCGAGCGGGCGACGCAGGTGCGGATCATGGCCCTGTCCTCGCGGCCGGTGGTCGAGCGCATCTACGAGCTGGCGCGCCTCGCCGAGGAGGGGGTGCGCGAGCCGCAGCCGACCCAGGTCCTCGCCGTGCTCGCCACCATGCTGCGGCGGGTGGCGGTGGAGCTCGAAGGCGGGCAGCGCCGGCTGCTGCGCTCGGCCGAGGAGCAGCTCGACACCATGCTGTCGCTGCAGCTCCAGCCGTTGCGCGGGCCGCTGCAGTCGCTCGCCCGCTACGCCCGCGACCTGGCGCGCTCGCTGGGGCGCGAGGTCGAAGTGGAGCTGGAAGGGGAGGAGACCCGCCTCGACCGCCGCATCGCCCGCGAGCTCGAAGAGGCGCTGCTCCACATCGTGCGCAACGCGGTCGACCACGGCATCGAGGCGCCGGACGTGCGCGCGACGCGCGGCAAGCCGCGGGCCGGCCGTCTGCGGATCCAGGCTTCGGGAGAAGGGTCGCGAGTGCGTCTGCGGATCGTCGACGACGGCGCCGGCATCGACCCGGCGCGGGTGATCGAGAGGGCCGTCCAGATCGGCCTGGTCGACCGCGGGGCCGCCGCCGCCCTGGGCAAGGTCGAGGTCCTGCGCCTGCTCTTCGCCCCCGGCTTTTCGACCCGCAAGACGGTGTCCGAGATCTCCGGCCGCGGCATCGGGCTCGACGTGGTGGTGTCGACCGTCGCCCGGGTCGGCGGCGAGGTGTTCCTCGACACCGAGCCGCGCCAGGGCTCGACCTTCACGATCGAGGTGCCGGTCGCCCGCCGCGGCGAGCAGGTGCTGCTGCTGCGCGTCGGGCAGATCCGGCTGGCGATCCCGTCGTCGGTGCTGCGCCGCGCCACGAACCTGCCCACGGCGGCCGTGGTCGAGCGCGACGGCCGCACGCTCGCCCTGGCCGGCGACCGGCTGGTGCACTTCGTGCCGCTCGCCCGGCTCTACGGCCAGCCGGCCCTCGACAGCCAGCTGCTGCTCGAAGGCGTGGTCTCGGGGCAGCCGCTCGCCCTGGCGGTGGACGACGTGGAGGGCGAGCAGGAGGTGCTGGTCCGGCCGCTCACCCGCGCCGCCGCGGCGGACCGGCTGCTCGAAGGGCTGGCCCTGCTGGCCTCGGGCGAGCCGGTCGGCGTGCTCTCGCCGGCGGTGCTGGCGCAGCGCGAGATCCTGCGCGTGGCGCCGGCGCAGGGCGAGCCGGCGGCGGTGGCGCGGGTGCGGGTCCTGCTGGTGGACGACTCGCTGGTCACCCGCGAGATGGAGCGGCGGCTGCTCGAAGACGCCGGCTTCGACGTCGCCACCGCCGGGGACGCCGGCGAGGCGCTCACCCGCCTCGGCGAGCAGCGGTTCGATTGCGTGGTCACCGACGTGGAGATGCCCGGCATGGACGGTTTCGAGCTCACCGCGCACTTACGGAGTGTGGAGCTCTACGCCCATCTGCCGATCGTGGTGGTGTCGACGCGCGACCGTCCCGAGGACCGCCTGCGCGGCCTCAAGGCGGGGGCGGACGCCTATCTGACCAAACAGAGCCTGGACGCGGGCGAGCTGATCGAGCTGGTGCGCCGGCTGGGCGGACACTGAGGCCGCGGGTTTCAGATAAAGTTTTAGCAATGGCCATACCTCCGATCGACGTGCTGCTGGTGGACGACTCCCGCTCGGTCCGGGCGGTGCTGCGCCGCTTCTTCTCCCGCACCGGGGACATCCGGGTGGTGGGGGAGGCGCCGGACGGCGAGCAGGCCGTCCAGGCGGTGCTCGCCACCGAGCCGCACGCCATCGTCATGGACCTCCATATGCCGGTCATGGACGGTTACACCGCCATCGAACGGATCATGGAGCTGCGGCCGACGCCGATCGTGGTCCTCTCGTCGCGCGCCAACCGCAACCAGATGAAGACCGCCTTCGAGGCGCTGCGGCGCGGCGCGCTCGAGGTGCTGCCCAAGCCCGAGGACACCGAGAGCTGGGA
>JBKKAU010000877.1:0-2021 GCA_046714475.1 Thermoanaerobaculia bacterium | reverse complement strand
GGAGATGGGAGAGGGGGCCGGGGGGTGAGGATTCGCAGGGCAGACCTCATGGTATAAGGCAGCCGTTCGCCATGCTCCGCAAGCGCCCGTCCGCCCTCCTCCTGTTGCTCGCCCTGGCCGCATGCCGCGCGGAGGAACCCGCGCCGCCCCCTCCCCCCGCGACTCCGCCGCCCACGCCCGCCGCGACCGTCACCCCTCCCCCCCCACCCGTCCCCGAGATCGCCGGCGCGGCGCGTCCCGGGAACCGCGTGCTGTTCGTGGGGCTCGACGGCGCCGACTGGCAGATTCTCGACGAGCAGATCGCGGCGGGGAAGATGCCCCACCTGGCGCGGCTGGTGAGCGAGGGACGCGGCGGCGTCCTCACCTCTCTCACCCCGCCGCTCTGCCCGTTGCTCTGGACCAGCATGATGACCGGCGTCGGCCCGGTCGAGCACGGCATCCTGGACTTCACCCGCGCCGACCCGGCCAGCGGCCGGGAAGAGCCGATCCGCGCCGAGGACCGCCGCGTGCCCGCGGTCTGGACCCTGGCGAGCGCCGCCGGCCGCAGCGTCGCCCTGTTCGGGATGTGGGCGACCTATCCCGGCGAGCCGGTCCGCGGGCTCGTGGCCTCGGACCGCTCCCTCTCCTTCGTCCCCGGAAGCGGCCGGCTGCCGTCCGGCGTGATCCATCCGGCCGAACGCGAGCCGTGGGCGCGGGAGATCCTGGCCGAGGCGGAGCGCGCCACCGGCTTCGAGGCGGTCGCCGCCTGGCTCCCCGGACTCGACAAGGCCGACTATGACAAGAGAGTGGCGGCGCCCGACGCTTCGGCCCATCCGGTGAGCGCCCTGCGGCGCACCCTCGCCGACACCCGCTCCTACGACGGCCTCGCGCGATCCTGGCTCGCCCGGGAGACGCCGGACCTCGCGATCGTCTACATCCAGGGCACCGACACGATCGCCCACGCCTTCGCGCCGCTCGTGCCGCCGCGCCAGGAGACGGTCCCCGCGGCCGACTTCCAGCGCTATAGCAGGGTGCCGGACCTCTACTTCGCCGAGATGGACAGGTGGCTCGGCGAGTACCGGCAGCTCGCGGAAACGTCGGGAGCGGTGCTGATGCTCGCCTCCGATCACGGCTTCTTCTGGAAGGAAGGCCGGCCGCCCGACCTGGCGAGCGCCGCCGCCGTGACCGCCGGCCGCTGGCACCGCGACGAGGGGATCTATCTCCTCTGGGGACCGGGAATCGTCAAGAGCCGGGGTGAGCGGAGCAAGGGCGGCATCGAGCAGGTCCATGCGACGCTGCTGTCGCTGCTCGGCCTGCCTCCGGCTAAAGGCGCGGCCGGGCCTCCCCTCCCCGGCACGCCCGTCGGCCCCAAGACTCCGGCGTTCGACTACCGGGCCCACCTCCCCGCGTCCAAGCCGGACGAGAAGGCGCGCACCATCGCTTCCTACAACAACGAGGGCCTGCTGCTCCGCGCCCAGGGGAAGCAGGACGAGGCGATCGCGGCCTTCGAGAGCGCCATCGAGCGCGACCCCAAAGGCGCGGCGGTGCTCTGGAACCTGAGCGATCTTCTCTTCGAAAAGGGGGAGGAGACGCGAGACCGCTCCGACGAGCTGCTGGCGCGGGCGCTCGCGGCCGGCCTCCCCGAAGGCGCCGAGCGCACGATCGGGCGGGCGGTGCTGTACCAGCGCGAGAAAGACCTCGCGAGGAGCTTGAAGCTCCTCGACGCCGCGGTCGAGGCGAAGCCGGAAGATCCCCGGCTCCTCCTCTTCCGTGGCCGCTTCCGGCTGGACACCGAGCAGTGCCAGGAGGGGCTGGCCGACCTGGAGCGCTCCCGCCAGCTCGACCCCAAAGACCCGATCACCCACGGCGCCCTGGGCCTCGCCCGTCTCTGCCTAGGGGACAAGGCCGGCGCGGCGAAGGACTTCCGCAAAGCGCTGGAGCTGGATCCGAACCAGCAGGAGATCCGGCGCTACCTGGAAGAGCTCGAGCCGCCGACACTCTGACTCCCTGGGTACGCGGGCGTCCCGCCCGCTCTTTTATAG
>JBKKAU010000876.1:0-5030 GCA_046714475.1 Thermoanaerobaculia bacterium | reverse complement strand
GCAGCGGGCCTTCCGCGGCCCGGACGTCTTCTGGGTGGGCGGCGTCGCCGACCCGGACCGCAACCGCAAGGTGTGGATCGCCTGGGAGGAGGGCGGACGCCTGCCGGACGTCATCGTCGAGTTGTTGTCCCCGTCCACGGCGAAGAAGGACCGCACCGAGAAGAGGGACCTCTACGCCCGGGTCTTCGGCACGGCGGAGTACTTCCTGTGCGACCCGGACGGGCGCGGGCTGGAGGGGCTGCGTCTGTCGGGCGGGTCCTACCGGCCGATCCCGCCCGATGAGAAGGGACGCGTCTGGAGCGCGCAGCTCGGGGTCTCCTTCGGTTTCTGGCACGGCGTCGCACAGAGGAGGAGGTACGACTGGGTCCGGCTCTTCCGTCCCGACGGGACCCTGGTGCCGACGACGGAGGAGCGGGCCGAAGCGGAGCGTCAACGGGCCGAGGCGGAGCGTCAGCGGGCCGAAGCGGAGCGTCAACGGGCCGAGGCGGCGGAGGTCGAGCTGATCCGTCTGCGGGCCCTGCTCGAAGAGCGCGGCCGGGGCTGAGCCGAACGTTCCTGTCCCACCTTACTCCGTCCGCTTTTCGTAGAGCTTCATCAGCGGCGTCACTGAGATGCCGTGGAGGAGGATCGAGACGGCGACGGTGGTCAGGGTGAGGCCGGCGAGCGTCTCCGCCAGGGTCGGGTCGAGGCCGTGCTCGATGGCGTACAAGAGGTAGTAGATCGACCCGATGCCGCGGATGCCGAACCAGCACATCAGCCCTTTTTCGAGGCGGGGCAGCCGCGCTCCGGCGAGCCCGGTCAGGACGGCCAGAGGGCGGATGACGAGGAAGAGGACGGGGACGAACCAGAGGGCGGAAGCCGGCAGGAAGCGCCAGGAGAGCATCCCGCCCACGAGGAGCACGACGCCGATCTCCAGGATGCGCTCCATCTGCTCGTTGAACCCGAGCACGGCCTGGGCCATGTAGGCGGGTGCCTTCTCGGGATGGGTCGCGACGTCCTCCGCCTCGCCGGCGGCGGCCATCTCGCGGACGCTCGGTGGCGCCTCCTGGTCTTCCGGAGTCGCCAGCCGTTCGATGCGGCGCAGGGCGAGCCCCGCCGCGAAGACGGCGAGGAAGCCGTAGGAGTGGATCAGGAGCGCCGCGCCGTAGGACAGGCCGATCAGTCCCAGCGCCAGGAAGTCGTCCAGTCCGAAGGCCTCCCTGTGCTCCTTGCGCAGGTAGAGGACGAGGTGCCCCACCAGGGTGCCCAGGGCGAAGCCGGTCCCCAGCCCCGCGGCGGTGGACCAGACCACGTCCACGGCGAGCCAGCGCCAGCCCCAGGCGCCGATCTCGTGGGCTCCCAGGAGGCCCAGGCCGAGCATGACGAAGGCGAAGGCCGTGCCGTCGTTCAAGCCCGCCTCTCCGGTGAGCCCGAAGCGCAGGCGGTTCCTGTCCCCTGGGGCCGCGAGCTGTACGTCCGAGGCGAGCACCGGATCGGTCGGGGCGAGGATCGCTCCCAGGAGCACCGCCGCGCCCAGGGGCAGGCCCAGGCCGAAGGTGCCGACGAGCGCGATCAGCCCCACGGTGACCGCCATGGAGCCGGAGGCGAGGCGGATCACCAGCCACCAGAGCGGGTCGCGCACCGGCAGCCGTATCTTCAAGCCCGCAGTGAACAGCGAGACGAGGACGGCGAGCTCCGTCACGCGCTCGAGGAGCCCCGCGTGGCGCAGAGGGTCGAGCCGGATCGCGCCCATACCAAACGCACCCAGCCCCAGCCCGACCAGCAGATAGAGGATCGTCGTGGTGAGCGGCAGGTGCTTGACGATGGACGCGATCAGGGCGATCACGATCAGCAGACCGCCCAAAACCAGGAACCAGAGATCGAAAGACACGAGCGTCGCCTATCCGATGTGGATGCCGGCCGGATTCCCCGTGGTCGCCGCCGCGTCGCTGTCGTTCTTACCGGCCATTCCCTGTTTCTTCTGGATCTCTCTGGCGGACCCTGGTTGTCCGATCAGGTCTTGGGTGCGGGCTGCTAGATCCGTGCCGTTCGCCCGCTGGCGGCCTTACTCGGCGCTCCGCTGGCTCCCGACCTTCCGGATCCCCCGTGCTATCCTGTCGTCCAGGAGGAGGACGGGGGATCGCCTCGCCTCTTGTCCTTACCTGGAATGCGGAATAAGATCCTGGCAAGGAACGACTCCGCAAGGGAGAACGTCATGGGCCAGCCTGCCGCCGCGGCGCTCGCGCCTCTGCCCTTCGAGCTCGTCTTGGACGACGGAGAGCCTTTGGAGAGCGAGTGGCACGCCATGCAGTTCCCCCTCCTGCGGGAGCTGATCTACCGGACCATGGTGGAGCAGGGCAGGGCTGACTTCTACGTCGGCGGCAACATGTTCGTGTACTACTCCTTCGAGCAGGCGCGGGATGTCGCGGAGGAGGTGGAGAAGGGCCTGGAGCAGCGGGCCTTCCGCGGCCCGGACGTCTTCTGGGTGGGCGGCGTCGCCGACCCGGACCGCAACCGCAAGGTGTGGATCGCCTGGGAAGAGGGCGGGCGCCTGCCGGACGTCATCGTCGAGCTGCTGTCCCCGTCCACGGCGAAGAAGGACCGCACCGAGAAGAGGGACCTCTACGCCCGGGTCTTCGGTACGGCGGAGTACTTCATGCACGATCCGGACAGGCGCCGGCTGGAAGGGCTGCGTCTGTCGGGCCGGTCCTACCAGCCGATCGCGCCCGATGAGAGGGGACGCGTCTGGAGCGAGCAGCTCGGGGTCTCCTTCGGCCTCTGGCACGGCGTCATCCAGGGAAGAAGGTACGACTGGGTCCGGCTCTTCCGCCCCGACGGGACCCTGGTGCCGACGGCGGAGGAGCGGGCCGAAGCGGAGCGTCAACGGGCCGAAGCGGCGGAGGCCGAGCTGGCCCGCCTGCGGACCCTGCTCGAAGAGCGCGGCCGAGGTTGAGCCGCGCTCTGTCCAGCTGTTCAAGCGATCTCTGATCCAGCTTTCCAACGTTCCATTCGCGGGCCTCACAGGGCGGGCGCCTCGTCCGCCTGCTCCTCTACGCCCGCGTCCCGTATCATCTCTGCCAACCCATGCATCTCCAGCGCAAACGTCTGCTCCTCGGCCTGCTCCTGATCGCGGGCCTGTATGGGTTGCTCTATCTGCTGCCGGCCAACCTCTTCCTCGGCACCGGGCTCGGACCGCGGCTGCTCAACCGCCGGCCGGAGCGGCTGCGGATCGAGTGGGGAGCGGCCTGGAGCCTCTGGCCGGGAGCGGTGGAGGTCCGGGGGTTCCGCCTCGAGGGAGACAACCGCCGGCTCCGCTGGGCCGTGGCGGTGGACCGCGGCCGGGGGCGGATCGGTCTCCTGGCGTTGCTGCGCAAAGAGGTCAGGCTGTCGGACTTCGAAGTTGACGGCGTCTCCTCGCGGGTGACCCGGTATCCTCCGGAAGCTCCGTCGTCCCGTCCCAGCCCACGCCCGAGGCGCCGGTCCTGGACGATCCGGTTGGACGATCTGCGGCTCTCCCGGGTGCGCGCGATCGGGTACGGGCCGCTCCGCCTGGAGGGGGACGGCCGGGCCGCGGGATCGCTCCGCGTGGTCCTGGGAGGGGAGACGGAGGTCGACCTGACCCGCCTGGAGATGGAGGGTGCCCGGTTGTCCGCCGGCGGCAGGCCGGCCGCGCGCTCCGTGTCGCTCCGGACCGGTCTTCGTCTCGGACCGTACGCGCCGCGGCGGCATCCCGGAGCGGCCGGGCTCGACTTCCTCTCCGGCACGCTCCAGGCCTCGGGGGAGATGGAGGACCTGCCGGTCTTCCGCAAGGTCTCGGAGTCCGGGACGTCCGTGCCCCGGCCCGGACGCCTCGCGCTCGACCTGCGGGTCGAGAAGGGTGTGCTGCTCCCCGGGAGCCGGGTGGCGCTCGCACCGCCGGCCGACAGCCGCTCGCGGATGTCCGTGACGGGCTCGGTGACCTCCGGACCCATGGGGCCGCGGCTCTTTCTGGAGGCCGACCTCCAGGGGTTCGCCCTGCGCCGGAGCGGGGGGCGCCCACCGCTCCTCGAGAGCGAGGCGCTGGACGTGAGCGCCGCGACCTCCGAGCTGCGCCTCTCCCGGCTGCTCGCCTTCGCCCGCGACCTGCGCGGCGGACCGACCCCGGGCTGGATCCTGCCGGGCGAGCTGCGGGCCGAAGGGCTGCGGCTGAGCTTCCCGGGCACCCGCGCCTCCCTCGGGATCGAGGCCGGGCGCGCGACCGGGCGGATCGACCTCCCCGCGCTGCTGCGGCGCGAGGTGCGGCTCGACGGGCTCCGCGGCGAAGGGACCCTGCTGCGCGTGACCGCCGGGACGCCGCCGGCGGACCGGACGGCGGAGCCCTCCCGAGGAGGATGGAGCACGAGCATCACGGACCTGCGGCTGGAGGGCGGCTGCGACGTCGACCTCTCCAACCTCCATCTCGACGGCGGTCTCGTGGCGGCCGGAGGCCTGTCCTGGAACGACGGGGCGCTGGCTCTCGACAACGTATCGCTCGCGCTCTCGGACGGCCGCCTGGCCGGGCGGGACGGCCCCCTGGCGCGCGGCCTGGCCGTCCAGGCGGGGGTCCGCTTCGGTCCCTACAGGCGGCAGGAAAACTCCAACTGGATCGACCTCCTCTCCGGCACGCTCCAAGGCTCCGGGATGGTGACCACGCAGGCGGTGCGCTCCGGCCGGTTGACGCTCGACGTGCAGGTGGAGAAGGGGGCTCTGCTCCCGGGAAGCCGGGCGGAGCTGAAGTCTTCCGGCGGCGGCGGCGGCGGCGGCAGTCGGCGGCTCGCGGTGACGGGCTCGGTCGCGCCGGAGACGAGCGGGCCGCGGCTCGTGCTGGAGGCCGATTTCCGGAGGCTCGCCCTGGGTCAGGGCCGGTCCGGGCCTCCGCTCCTGGCGAGCGACGTCCTGCGCGTGACCGCCGGGACCTCCGAGCTGCGTCTGGCCCGGCTGTTCGCCACGGCGCGGGACCTGCGCGGCGGGGGGCCGGCGGGCGCGGCGCTGCCGGGCGAAGTACGGGCCGAGGGGCTGCGGGTGAACCTTCC
>JBKKAU010000875.1:0-8132 GCA_046714475.1 Thermoanaerobaculia bacterium | reverse complement strand
CCTTCGTGTGCGCGCCTGCGGCGCTGCCAGTCGCCTGCGCCGGGCCGACCGATTCACCGTGGGTGTTCATGACGCTGCTCCACGGCCCGGGGCTACCGGGCCTCCTCCATTTGCACGGCCTCGCCGTGCGCGTTGTCGATCATCCCCAGGATCCCGCCGAGTCCGGAGAGGTCCTGGAGGTTGAGGCCGAGCGGGCTCTCGCTGCTGCTGCCGAAGAGGATGCGGTCCTGCTCGGCATAGGCGTAACCGACCATCGGGCCGTGCCCGAGGATCAGGCTGCGGACGTCCGGCATGCCGTTCCCCTTACCCCCACCCTGGGGCAGGAGCTTGCCCGCCGCCTCCAGAGCCGGAGCGAGGTTCTGATACACCAGGGCCGAGACGTTCACCTGGCCGTCCTCGCCGAGCAGGTCGCGCAGCCTGGCATGGCCGGAGAGCGTCGTTCCCGAAGACCGCTGCTGGAGCGTCCGCTCGAGCAGCGCCCGGCTCGGCGCCGCGACCATGTAACCGTCCTCGAACAGGTAGTGGATCTCGATCTTGGGATCGGTCCCCACCATGGCGTACCAGGTCCGGCCGCCCCGCCGCTCCTCGCGCAGCTCGACCGGCGGTTTGCCCTGGTCCCGCAGCTCGGCCGAAAGCCTGGCCGCGGCCTGCTGGAACGTCCGCTGGAGGCGCGCCGGATCGTAGACCTCGGCCACCAGCTTCCAGGAAGGAGACGGCACCAGCGGCCCGTCCACTCCGATGGCGACCTCGCCGCCGAGCGCCGCGGCCAGGTCGTTGCGCAGGTCGAAACCGTGCTCCGCCTGGACCTGGGCGAGCTCGTCGGCCAGCTCGGGCTGGATGCTCAGCAGCTCGTCGAAGATCGTCACAGGGTTCTTTACGATGAAAGCGGCCACCAGGTTTGCGTCCGGCGAGAAGAAGTTGAGAGATCCCATCGGCGCCGGAGCGGCGACCCAGGAGGCGACGCCGCGCCGCGGCTGGTCGAACGTCAGCGCCGCCCGGGTCTCCACCTTGCCCTCCACCTCCCGGCGGTCGACGATGAAGCTCTCCATGTCGAGGATGCCCAGCGCCTCGGCCTCCTGCGCTTTGACCCCGGCACTGGCCTCGGCCTGCCCTTCGGCCACCAGGCTGTGCAGGTCGGCCGCGAACAGCCAGCCGGCGCCGTCCTCATAGGAGCGGGCGATCCGGTTGCGGAAGCCCGACTGGACGAACGGGTTGGGCTCCACCCCTTCGAGGTTGGCGGCGATGCCGGCCAGTCCCGCGGGACTCGGGCTCGCGACGAACAGGCCGTCGCCCACCCAGAGCAGCATGCCTTCACCCTCGGCGCCGGCGGCGCCGGCGGCACCCGCGGTACCGGCAGCCAGGGGATCTTCCACGATGCGCAGCACCTGCCGGCCCTCGCGGGCGTTGACCTCGGCGATCTCCTGCTCCAGCACGGACCGGAACGCCGCCTCGTTGGCCACCTCGGCCAGGAAGACGGGGTCTTCGTCCCCGCCGATCGCCACCGCGACCTCGTCACCCAGGTTGCGGCCCAGGTTGCCGATCCGCTCGATCAGCTCGCGGAACTTCTCCTCATTGTCGGAGGAGCCCAGGCTGTCGCTCCACCAGTTCCGGAGGACCTCGTTGCCGGCGATCCTCTGGTCGAGGATGCGCTGCGTCTCGGTGAGGTTGGTGGACAGGTTCGGCAGCGCCACCCAGATCCGCGTCCCGTCGGGCGCGAGGTCCAGGAGGCGGGTCGAGTACCGCAGCCCCGGCCGTTCCACCTGCGCGTCGATGTCCTTGCCCAGGGCGGTCAGCTCGGCGAGGAGCTGCTCGTAGCGGGCCGAATCTTTACTCCAGGCGATCTCGCGCCGGATCGGCACGGCGGCGACGCTGGCATGCGTCGTCACCTGGTCGCCCGGATGGAGGATGTTGTCGCGGCTCGCCTGCTTGACGCGGACCTCGCCCTCGAGGACCGACACGCGCGAGCCCTTGGTGCCGTGGTTGACCGAGAAGATGGTCCCGGTGACCGACACCTGAGCGTCGCGGGTGGCGACGAACAGGTGGCGCTTCCTCTGCCGGGCCGCCTGGACGATGATCCGGCCGCGGTCCAGGTGGATGGTGATGCCCTTGCGTCCGGCGCCGAGCGACAGCGCCGCCCGCTCGTTCATCTCGATGAGGGACCCGTCGGCCATGCGTACCATGGCGAGCGAGCCCTTGGCGGTACGGATCTGCTCCCCTTCGTCGAGCGCGTCGCCGGCGCCGAGCGGCCGGCTGGTCTCGCCGTCCACCAGGTAGAGGCCGCCTTCGATCGACTCGACGCGGGCCATGTCGGAACCGCCGGCGAGTATCTCCTGGAGCATGAAGACCAGGCCCACGCCCAACGCCATGACCAGGGCGGCGGCGAGGGCGAGCCCGACGGTGCGGCGGCGCGGCGAAGCCTGGGCGACCGCCGGGCGGGTTTCGAGAGTCTTGCCCTCGCGGGCCTCGCGGAGGGCGCGGCGGCAGGGGACGCAGCCGCGGGCGTGATCCTCGAGCAGCATGGCGCGGGCGGGCGACAGCCCACCCTTGACGTAGGCGGGGATCAACGCCTGGAAGTCGTCACAGCCCCGCAGGCTCACGGGCTCGGCCATGGCAGCGGACGGCGCGGCGGTGGCCTCAGCGGCCGGGACGCCTTGGGACAGCCTCTCCCACACACGGGAGGCGGCGAGCTCGGCCCGCGCCGGATCGATCGGCTCATGGACGATCTGGTCGACAGCCCGGTCGAGAAGGGTATCGTCGTTCTGGGGACGGCTCATGACAGTTCTCCTTGAAGCGGCTGGAGCTCCTTCTGGAGCCGGTGCCGCGCGCGGTGCAGAATGACGGCGATGGCGGTCTGGGAGCTGCCCAGCATGCGGGCGATCTCGTGGTTTCCCAGGCCTTCCAGATAGCGAAGGGCGAAGATTTCGGCCTGACGGGGCGAGAGCTGCCCCAGGGCGTTGCGCAGGCGGCCGGCGAGCTCGCGGCTCCCCTGCCGGCGCTCCGGCCCGGTGCTCGCGTCCTGGAGGAGCTCGTCCTGGACCTCGTCGAGGTCGACGGCCCGGGCCCTCTTCTTCCGCCGCATGATGTCGAGCGCGGCGTTGACCGCCGCGCGGTGCAGGTAGGATCCGGCGCCCGACGAGGGATCGAGCTGCTCGTCGCGGCGGAGGAGCCGGGTGAATATGGTCTGCAACACGTCTTCCGCGTCCATGGCGTTGCCGGTGATCCGGTACGCGGTGCGGTAGACGGTGCCGTGATGCTCCCGGAACAGGGATTCCAACTCGTCCGGGGGCCTGCTCAGTGGTTTTTCGTAGGCTGCGGCTTGCACGGCCCGCTCCCTCCTTTCGTCTCTATCCATGGAACGAAGGAGCGGGCCAAATGTTACGGGGACCTACATCCCCAGCTGCCACGCCAGGAACGCCATCTCCAGCGAGGAGTCGTCGATGAGCTTGCCGAGCGGCTTGCCGCCGGAGTGGCCGGCCTTGGTGTCGTAGAGGAGGAGGACCGGACGGTCCGAGGCGGTCGCCGCCTGGAGGCGGGCGGTCATCTTGCGCGCCTGGAGCGGCGGCACGCGGGTGTCGGCGTCGCCGGTCGTCAAGAGCACCGCCGGGTACTTCACGCCCGGCTTCACCTTCTGGTACGGCGAGTAGGCCCGGAGGAACTTGAAGTGCTCGGGGTTCGAGGCGTCGCCGTACTCCAGAAGCGCCGGCGGGTTGTTGTTTTTGAACCTGTAGTAGCCGAGCATGTCGAGGTCCGGGAAGCGGCAGAGCACCGCCTGGAAAAGGTCGGGCCGCTGAGTCATCGCGACCCCGACCAGCAGGCCGCCGTTGCTCCCGCCCTGGATCGCCAGCTTCGACGGGCTCGTGGTGCCGTTGGCGATCAGCCACTCGGCCGCGGCGATGAAGTCGTCGAAGACGTTCTGCTTCTTCTCCAGCATCCCCGCCCGGTGCCAGTCCTCTCCGAATTCGCTGCCGCCCCGCAGGTTCGCCAGGGCGTAGACCCCGCCCTGCTCGATCCACCAGGCGATGTTCGAGCTGAACGCCGGTGTCTGGCTGACCCGGAAGCCGCCATAGCCGTAGAGCAGCGTAGGGGTCTTGCCGTCCGGCTTCAGCCCCTTCTTGTGGACCAGGAACATGGGGACCCGGGTACCGTCCTTGGACGCGTACCAGACCTGCTTTGTCTCAAAGCCTTCCGGTTTGAACGGCACCTCGTCCCGTCCCCAGAGCTCGGTCTTGCCGGTCTCCAGGTCGTACCGGAACGTGGTGCGGGGCGTGGTGAACGACTGGAAGTCGAAGAAGGCCTGCTTGCCCTCCCACCGGCCCCAGGGGCCGGAGGCCGAGCCGAGCCCGGGCATGGGGAGCTCGCCCGCCGGCTTGCCGTCCAGGGTGAAGATCCGGATCCGCGAGGCGACGTCGTGCAGGGAGTGGACGAAGACCTTGCCGCCGATCAGCGCGTATCCCAGGAGGGCGTCGGGGCCGGCGGGGACGATCTCCTTCCAGCGGTCGCGTCCCGGGTTCTCGGGGTCCACCAGCAGGATGCGCTTGTTGGAGGCCTGCCAGTCGGTCATCAGGACGAGCTGGTTGCCCGCGAAGGACGGATAGAAATGGGCGTCGAGGTCGGTGACCAGGGGCCGGATCGGACCGCCGGACGCGAGGTCCTGGATGTAGACCTCCTGCCTGGTCCAGCCGTGGGTGACCACGAAGAGGAGCCAGCGTCCATCGTCCGAAATCCCTCCCGCCCCGAGCCATTTGTCCAGGCCGTAGCCCTTGCCGAAGACCTCGGCGTCCTTCGCCGGATCGGTCCCCAGGGCGTGGTAGTAGACCCGCATCCCCGTCATCCGGTCCTGCCGGTTGTAGTAGAAGCCGCTGTTGTCCGGCTTGAAGAGGACGCCCCGGTAGAGGGCCCTCGGGAACCGCTCGGGCAGCTCCTTGCGGGCCATCACGTCCAGGATCCGCATCTCGAGCTCGTCCTCGCCGCCGAGACGGATGCCGTAGGCCATCAGCTTGCCGTTCCGGGAGACGTTCAGGACCTGGAGGTCCGTGGTGTGGTCCTCGCTCCAGGCGTGGGGATCGAGGAGGACCTCGTCCTTGCCTCGGAGCCCGCGGCGCAGGTAGACGGTCCAGAGGTCGTCCTCGGCGCGCTTCTTGTTGAGGAAGTAGACGTCCCCTTCGTACTCGGACGGCGCGCTGGAGCGGTCGGTACGCATCAGCTCGGCGAGACGCTGCCGGATCCCGGCGCGCACCGGCAGCCCGCCGAGCAGCGAGTGGGCGTACCGGTTCTGTGCCTCGATCCATCGCCGCGTCTCCGGGCTCTCCTGGTCCTCCAGCCAGCGGTATGGATCGACGATCTCGACGCCGTGCAGGACCTCCTTGATGTTGTCCTGCCGTGTGGCGGGCGGTTTCCGGGGGGCCGGGGCGGCGGCGAGGGCCAACAGGCAAACGGCGCTCCAGGCGAGGGCGCCTCCGAGACGGGAGAACCGGGGCATGTCCACTCCTATGCTCGCCCTTCGACCTCGTCGAGGAACTCGTCGAGGATCTGATTGAACTGCTCCGGCCGGTCCATCATCAGCCAGTGGCCGGTACCCGGCATGAAACGGGTGGGCAGGTCGGGCAGTACTTTGTGCAGGCTGTAGGGGAGGTTGTTGAGGCCGCTGATGACCGAGAGCTTGGGGCCGCCGTAGCGCTCGAGAGCCGGCAGGGGCGCGTAGGCCGAGGCGCTCTCCAGGGCGCCGACGATCGCGTTCTCGTCGGTCAACCGCAGGTCTTCCAGCACCCAGCGGCCGGCGTCGGTGTCTCCCCCCAGCACGAGCTGGCGGAAGTACCACTCCAGCTCCTTGAGCGGGTCCTGCCGCAACGGCGCCAGGAACGACTCGATCTCCTCCCGCGGCACCCGGCTCTGGTCGCCGTTGGGGTCGACCAGCAGCAGGGCCGCGACCCGTTGGGGATGCTTCGCGGCGTATTCGATCGCCACCGCCGAGCCCAGGCTGTGCCCGGCCAGGACGAAGCGGCGCAGGCCGAGCTGGTCGGCGGCGGCGGCCACGTCCGAGGCCAGGGCCGCGATCGAGTAGTCGCGGTCGTCGGCCGGGTCGGACTCGCCGTGGCCGCGGAGGTCGAGCGCCACCGCCCGGCGGTGCCGGCGCAGGTGGTCGAGCTGCAGCGCCCACTGCCCGCCGTTGCCCGCCAGGCTGTGGATGAAGAGGATGGGCAGGTCGCCTTCCCCTGGGCCACCGCCGTCCCGGACGTAGAGGTTGCCGGCCGGACCGGCGATCCAGAGCGCCTCGCCGTCCGGCGCCGTCTCCGGGCCGTCGAACTCTGTCTCCGAGCCGTCGGGCGCTGTCCCAGAGCCGTCAGGCGGCTCTGGCGGCGGCCCGGCCGGGCGCCGGGGCTCCCAGTCTTCGAAGAGCGGGTGCCGGCGGGTGAACGCCGCCGCCGCGGCGCCGACCCCGACGAGCCCCAGGAGCAGCCAGAGCAGGCTCCTCGAACGGCGCCTCCGCCGGACCTTGTGCCGCCGCCTTGCCGTCATCGCTTCACCTCCGGCGGCCAACCTAACACGACCACCCGCCGCCGCGCTATTCCCGGATGGCGAAATTTGTTGAGCGATTTTTCCGCCGTTTTCCGTCTTTCTTCCGGCGCGGGGACAGTCCACTTCCGGACCGTGTCCCAACCGAGGAGAGACCGTGACCCCCGACCTCCAGCCGTTGCGTGACCTTCTGCAGGGCTTCTTCGCCGACTTCCTCGACCTCGTCGAGCCGGGCCTCCGGGAGCGGGAGCGCCTGGAGACCCTCGCCTTCCTCGATCCTGGCTCCCTGGCCGACTGGCCCGAGCACGAACGGCGCCGGCTCGGGCTCGTGGCCGACATGCGCGCCTCGGGCGGCAGGCGCCTGACCTTCCTGGTGCAGATCGAGCCCCGGGCGGGGCACCGGCGGGCGCTGGAGAGACGGCTGCTGCGCTACTACCTCTGGCTGCTGGTCGGCCGCCGCCGGCCGGTGCGGATGATCGTCGTCTTCCTGGAAGGCGGCCGGCCGGGCGTCCGCGCCGAAGCGATCGTGGAGCGCCAGGGAGACAGGGAGGTGATGCGCGTCCCCTACACCACCTTCGGCCTCCAGGGCTGCCTCGCCGAGGACTACCTGCGCCGGCCCGAGCCCCCCGCCTGGGCCCTCGCCGCCTTCATGCGGCCCGGCCGCATGAGCCCGGTCGAGCTCAAGCTCTCCTGCCTGCGGCGCATCGCGGAGGCACGGCGATGAGCGGGCGGCTGGATCCCCATGCGACCGAAGAGGACTTTCGGTATAACTTTGGTTATACTGTCAGGCATGAAAACCGCCATCTCTCTTCCGGACCCCTTGTTCGACGAAGCCGACCAGCTTGCCGAAAAACTCGGCATGTCGCGGAGCGAGTTGTACGCGACCGCTCTCGAAGCCTACCTCCGCGCTCATCGCCAGGAGGACGTCACCGCGGCCCTGGACCGTGTCTACGGCACGGAAGACTCGGCCCTAGACCCGGTCCTGGCTGCCCTGCAGGCCGCCTCCATGCCCCGGGAGGATTGGTGATGGAGCGCGGCGAAATCTGGTGGGCTTCCATGCCCGAGCCGGCCGGCTCCGAGCCGGGCTACCGCCGCCCCGTGGTCGTCGTCCAGGCAGACTCCTTCAACCAGAGCCGGCTGCGGACCGTGGTCACCGTCGCCCTGATGTCGAACCTGCGCCTGGCCGAGGCTCCCGGCAACGTCCTCCTCTCAAGCCGGCAGACCGGGCTTTCCAGGGACAGCGTCGCGAACGTCTCTCAGATCGTGACCCTGGACCGGGGGGTCCTCACCGAGCAGATCGGGGCCGTTCCCGACCTCGTCCTGCAAAAGATCGAGGCGGGGCTGCGGCTCGTGCTCGACCTGTAACGTGAAGGGCCTCGGCCGCCTGAAAGGCTACCGGCGCTTGAACTTCTGCATCAGGTCCTCGATCGTCGGTCCCTTCTGCGGAGGCTTCTGGGGCGGCCTGTCGCTCCCCTGGCCCGGACGGTCGGGGCGCGGCCCCCGGCCGGCGCTCCCCATCGCCGGCCGGCCGGTGCTCTCCGGCGCCTGGAGGGCCTTGATCGACAGGCCGATGCGCTCGCGCTCGCGGTCCACCTCCAGCACCTTGACCTTGACGATCT
>JBKKAU010000874.1:0-1595 GCA_046714475.1 Thermoanaerobaculia bacterium | reverse complement strand
ACCTGCGCAACTTCCTGGAGAGCCGGCTCCTGCGGCTCTACCGGGTGGAGACCGCCGCGGACGGCGCCGCCGGTCTGGAGGCGGCGCGGCGCGTCCAGCCCGACATCGTGGTCTCCGACGTCATGATGGCCGGGATGGACGGCTACGAGCTCTGCCGCCGCCTGCGCGCCGACCCCGCCTTCGCCGCCGTGCCGATCCTGCTGCTGACCGCCCGCGCCGGCTCCGAGGCGGTGGCCGAAGGCCTCGAGGTGGGGGCCGACGACTATGTGGTCAAGCCCTTCGCCCTGCGCGAGCTGGAGGCGCGCATCGCCGCCCACCTGCGCGCCCGGCAGACCGAGCGCCAGCTGCACGAGCGCGAGAGCCGGCTCGCCGCCATCGGCCAGATGGTCAGCTCGGTGGTCCACGATCTGAGGAATCCGTTGACCCTGGTCAAAGGCTATGCCGACCTGGCGCACACGCTGGCGACGCGCGGCGGTGACGCGGCCCTGATCGCGCAGGACCTGGAGGAGGTGCGCGGCGCCTCCGAGCGGCTGCGGCGGATGATCGAGGAGATCCTCGACTTTGCCCGCGGCGGCACGCCCGCGCTCCACCTCGAGCCGTTGCCGGCGCGCCGGTACCTCGACCGCATCCTCGCGCCGCTCGCCGCCGACCTCGCCGACCGGGGGATCGCGACCGACGTCGACCTGCGGCTCGACTACGGTCTGACCGTCACCTTCGACCCCGACCGCATCCAGAGGGTGATCGAGAACCTGATCGTCAACGCCCGCGAGGCGCTGACGGCGTGGGAAGGAGAGAAGCGGGTCCTGGTGAGCGCCCGCCAGGAGCAGGGAGCCCTGACCGTCCGGGTGGCCGACACCGGCCCGGGCCTCCCCGACGAGGCGGCCGCCCACCTCTTCGAGCCGTTCGCGACCACCGGCAAGAGGCACGGCACCGGCCTGGGCCTCGCGACCGTGCGCAACCTGGTCAAGGCGCACGGCGGCGACATCCGGACCGAGGCGCGGTCGCCGGAGGGCGGCGCCGCGTTCACGGTGACCCTGCCGCTCTCCCCGCCCGAGCCGCCGCCGGTGCACCGGCCGGCAGCCACCGGAGAAGCGAATCAAAAGATTTGACTTCTTCTAGGTATGGGCCACCATAGTCAGGCGCGCGCAACTGACAGAACTCGAAACAACGACTCATTGAAGGAGCTTTGCATGTCCAAGAAGTTCAAGCTGGCCGCCTGCGGCCTTCTCCTCAGCGCCGCCTTCGCCACCCAGGCCACATCGGCCCCGCAGTGCCCCAAGCCGCAGCGGTACAGCGGCGGCTGCATCACAGTGGTCGTGTGGGCCAAGAATCCGACCAGCGGCGTCTGCTGCCAGTATCCGGACCCCTGCTCCGCCCCCACGGGCTGGACGACCTACTACTCGCAAGCCGAGTGCGAGGCCGCCTAAGGCACGAAGCCTCCGTTCTGGCAGAAGGGCCGGCGAGATCGCCGGCCCTTTTTCGTTGGTGCGCCCGGCATGGGCATCGACTTGGAGGTGTAAGTCCTCCCGGAACTTGGTCACAGGGACCGAAGCGACCCGCAAGGTGGCGACCGTGAGGGGACCGCTGAAGGAAGC
>JBKKAU010000873.1:0-4264 GCA_046714475.1 Thermoanaerobaculia bacterium | reverse complement strand
CCGCGACTCTTGCGCTTCTTTGTGGACTCTCCCCGAAAGCGCAAAAGCCAAGCTGCGGAGGCGGCCTCCGCAGCTCAAAAATTCAACGCGTACTCAAGTTAACGCTTATGGGGGACGGGGGTGAGGGATCTCGGCGGTGGCGCTACGAAGACTTTCGAGACACCCTCTAAAGGAAGTGCCCAAGAGAAAGGGGGCCTTGCGGCCCCCTTCGGTGTCTCAGCGGAATGTGCTCTTTACTGCTGCGGCGGCTTCTGGCGGGTGCGGCCTCCGCCGCTGCGCCCGCCGCCGTCGTTTTCCGAGGACTGCCGGGGAGATTCGCGCCGCTCCACGGAGCGGGGCGCCTCGCGCGGCTTGTCGTAGCTCGGCGCGGCTTGCGGCTCCGACCGCTGGCGCGGCGTGTAGGCCTCGCGCTGGGTCGGGCGGGACCGGGGCTCGTACGAGGGCCGCGAGGATCCCTGGGACGGCTCCTCCCGGCGCTGCGGCCGCTCGTAGACCCTCGGGGCCGCCGGCTTGTCATAGCTCTGCGTCGACCGCGTCGTGGGACGCTCGTAGACGCGGGGCTCCGGCCGTTCGGAGCTCCGGGTGGTCTCCGGGCGCTCGCTCCGGCGGCTCCGCGGCTCGGGCTGCTGCTCGGTCCGCTCCGGACGCGCCGCGGGCTTCTCGACGCCCGAATCGCGCAGACCGCCGCCGCCGCCGCCAGTCGTCGAGCGGTAGGAGCGGATCTCACCGTCCTCCTCGCGGGGGGGCCGGCGGGAGCGCGGTTTCTCGTACGGGGTCTCGTTCCGGGAGGGCGAGTCCGCCGGCGGCTCGACGCGCCGGGGGGCCGGCTTGTCTTCCGACGGCGGCTCGACCCGCCGCGGCGCCGGCTTGTCGTCGTCCGACGGACGGGAGAAGCGCGGCTTCTCGTCGGGCACGGCGCGGCTGGGCCGGTCGGGCTTGGGCGCGCCGCCGTCCTCGCCGGGAGCCGGACGGCCGACGACGCGCCGCGGCTTCTCGGAGCCCCCGGTGCCGGCGGTGTCGGCGCCGGGCACCTCGTTGGTGATCCGCACCCGCTGCCGGGGCTTCTCGACCCCCTGTTCAGAGTCGCCGCCGGAGACCGGCCCGCGGCCCATGGTGTCCGGCCGCATCGGCGTGCCGGGGAGCGGCTTCTCGTCGCGTACGGTGCGCGCCACCGTGTCCGGCAGCTCGGGCTTGCGGGCGATGAACGGCGTCACGTCCGCCATCTCGCGGCCGGGGTTGGCCCGGTTGGGCTTTTCCCGCAGCACGCGTACGACGCGGCTCGGATCGCGCCACATGTCGGGCGTCACGCCCCGCGTGTCGGTGGTGATGACGCCGGACGGCACCTGCGGCAGACGGCCCCGCATCTCGTCGATCGGCACGGCGTAGCGGTGCTGGTCACGGCGGCCCAGGTGATCGTTGCGGACCCAGTTCCAACGGTTCCAGTGGTCGCCCCAGCCGCCGCCCGCCCAGCCGTAGACGCCGTGGCGGAAGCCCCAGCCGTAGCGCGAGCCGTAGTAGCCGGTGTAGAGGCCGACCGGACACCAGGAGGTGTAGCTCGGGCCCCAGTACCAGTAGACCCAGGCCGGCGCCCAGACGCGGCCCGGCGACCACGCCCAGCCGTGCGAGGGCAGGTAGTCCCAGCTCCCGTAGTGGTAGGGCACCCAGCCCCAGGGCTCGTGCGACACCCAGGTCAGGCCGCTCGGCGTGTACATCCAGCGGCCGTTCCAGTACGGACGCCAGCCGCTGTCGACGCGCGGCCGCCAGTAGCGCGCGTTGTTGTAGGAGATCCAGGAGCCGTGGCGCGACAGCGGCGCCGCGCGGTAGCGCAGGTTGTCGTCGACGTAGCGGACGTCGGTTTCGAAGTCCTCGTCGAGCCGCTGCGCCCAGCGCTCCAGCGCGTCGAAGCCGGCGGCCTGCCGCACGTCGACGTCGGCGTACCGCGTATCGATCACCGCCTGCTCGCCGGCGCGCACCTGGGCCTCGCCGCGCTCGCTCACCACTTCGGCCTTGCCGCGGCGGACGAGCAGCTCGCTCCAGCCGTCGCGGTCGGCGGTGACGCGGTAGACGCCGTGGCTCTGGACGTAGACCGTGGCGCTCGGCGTCTCGACCCGCGGGTACTCCTCGCCCTGCGAGTCCTGCAGCACGACCAGTTGCAGGTTGCCTTCCTGGAGGCGCAGCACCGTCGCCCGGTCATGGCTGTCCGGCGAGTCGGCCAGCCGCTCCAGGATCAGCTCGCTGCCGCCGTCCAGGCGGAGCATGTTGCCGTCGGCCAGCACGACCTCGAGCCGCGAGCGGCTCGGCACGATCAGCCGGTCGCCGACCAGCAGCGGCTGGTTGATCTCGGCCGGGTCGCGGTCGCCCGAGCCGGCCTGCAGCAGCGTCGCGTCCCCTTCGAGGATCCTGATATACCCGTAGCCGTCCCCATCCTCTCCCTGAGCGGCCGCGGGGCCGGCCAGCGCCAGGGCGGTCAGCCCGAGCACGAACCCGGCGCGAGACAAGGGAAGCTTCTTGGCGGTACCCATGGAATTAGGTCTCCCTATCGTTCAGAGGTCACCTTGAGGTTACCTTGACCTCCTGCGGAGAGCAACTTCCACGCCACGCCCTCGTATTCCGCGCGGCTTGCGCGGAAACTTCACGGCTGCCGCCACTTGGCGGTCACTTGGCTATAATGGGTCGCCCGAAAAATGACGGGCGGGTGTCCACCCTGGGCGTCGGCGGCGTCCACGCCATGCGTCGGCCGGGGGACGGGGACCCTCTCTTGTTCTCACTTCACGTTCGAGGAAGGCAGGGCGTTCTGTGGCCATGAAGTGGTTCCGCGGCGGCGGGGACAAGCAGCAGCCGCAGCAGGAGTACAGCATCGACGACCTGATCGTGCTCGAGAAGTACGAGGAGGCGGAGGAGCGCCTGCGCGCCAAGCTCAAGCTCAACCCGCAGGACCTGCACACGCACCTGAAGCTCGCCGAGGTCTACGCCCAGCTCCGCCAGTTCGACAAGGCGGCCGACGAGTTCGGCTACGTCGCCGACGAGTATGCCCAGGACGGCTTCTACGACAAGGGCATCGCCCTGCTCTCCAAGGCCCAGAAGCTGGCGCCGCTCGACCAGTCGCTGCGTTTCCGGATCGAGAAGATCCAGCGCGAGAAGGGCATGGAGCACGTGCGCGCCACCGCCCTCGAGGGGCTGCGGCAGGCCGGCGGGATGCAGGCCGGCACCTCGGCGCTCGAGCTCAAGCGCCTCTGGCACCATCTGGCGAGCGGCAGCCTGGTGCAGCACCTCTCCGGCGAGCAGCTCAAGCGGCTGTTCTCGTCCATGCAGCTCGTCCAGCTCCAGTCTCAGCAGATGCTCGCGGAGGAGAGGAGCAGGGAGGCCTTCCTGCTGCTGATCGTCCACGGCGTGGTCGAGGCCTCGGTCGCCGGCCAGTCCGGCCGGCCCCTGGTCGTGCGCACTTTCACGTCGGGCGACATCCTCGGCGAAGGCGTCCTTCTGGAACGCGGCGCCTGGCCGGCGACCTACCGCGTCTCCGACCCGGGGAGCGCCCTGAAGCTCACCCGCGAGGGGCTGGAGCAGACCCTGGTCGGCAACCCCGACCCGCGCGGCTTCCTCGAAGCGTTGCGCGAGCAGCACAACGACCGCGAGATCGCCGCGGCGATCCGCCGCCTGCGGGGGACCTGAGTGGCGCTGCGGCCGATCCGTCTCTACCCCGACCCGGTGCTGCGGGTCCACTGCCCCAACGTCGCCGAGATCGACGAGGAGCTGCGCCGGCTGGTCGCCGACATGATCGAGACCATGCACTCCGCGCCCGGCGTCGGCCTCGCCGCGCCGCAGGTCGGCGTCGAGCGGCGGGTGGCGGTCGTCGACCTCTCGGTCGGCGAGGACCCGGCCCAGGTCCATGTCCTGATCAACCCCGAGGTGGTACGCAAGGAGGGATTGGTGACCGAAGCGGAGGGTTGCCTGTCGATACCGGGCATCAACGAGAAGGTCGACCGCCCCGAGGTGGTCACGGTGCGGGCGCTCGACCTCGAAGGCAAGCCGGTCGAGCTGGAGGCCGAGGGCTGGCTGGCGCGCGCCTTCTGCCACGAGATCGACCATCTGGACGGGGTGCTGTTCGTCGACCACCTGCGCGGCCTGCGGCGCGAGAAGGTGCGCCGGCAACTCCGCAAGCTGGTCCACGACCAGGAAGAGGCGGGGGTGCGCTCATGACCCGCTGGGCTTTGCTGCTCCTGGCGCTGGCCGCCGTGGCGTGCGGCGGGGGAGGGGGCGGAGGCGG